>JAAOZZ010000168.1 GCA_012274175.1 Betaproteobacteria bacterium | reverse complement strand
TACGTCGCGAAGAACGTGGTGGCCGCGAGCCTCGCGCGCCAGTGCCAGATCCAGGTGAGCTACGCCATCGGCGTGGCCCGGCCGATCAACGTGACGATCTACACCGAAGGCACGGGCGTGATCCCCGACGAAAAGATCGCCCAGCTCGTGCAGCAGCACTTCGACCTGCGCCCGAAGGGCATCGTGAAGATGCTCGACCTGCTGCGCCCGATCTACGCGAAGACCGCCGCCTACGGCCACTTCGGCCGCGAGGAGCCGGAATTCACGTGGGAGGCCACCGACAAGGCCGCGATGCTGCGCGACGCCGCGGGCCTCAAGGGCGAGCACAAGCGCGCCGTGGCCGCCACCGCGGACTAGGCCCGCCTAGGAGAAGTTGCGCTCGATCACGGGGGCCACGGCGGGGAGCGCCGCGGCGCGCTTCGCGATCTGGACGATGCGCGGGGTGCGCTTGGCGAACCAGAGCAGCCCCGGTCGCCAGCGGGTCATCACCGCGAGGTAGAGGTCGAGCGCGCTCGCGCGCTCGCCGAGGAACCAGGGCTCCCCCGCGGCCTGCTCGACCTGCATCCAGAGCGCCTCCCGCGCCCGGTCGGTGCTCTCGCGCAGGCGCTTGCCGCACTCCTCGCCGCCCACCCACTTGCCGGGGTCGTCCCCATAGGTGAACGTCGGATACACCGCGGCGACGATGAACACGGCCCAGCGGTAGAAAGCCGTACGCGTCGCGTCTCCCGGGGAAGGCACCAGGTCCGCTCCCGGCTCGAGATCGTTCACGTAGTGCACGATGGCCAGGCTCTCGGTGAGCACCCGGCCGTCGGGCAGGATGAGCGCGGGCACCTGACCCAGGGGATTCACGGCGAGCAGGCGCTCCCGCGTGGGGCTCTCGCGGGAGTAATCCACTTCTTCGCGATCGAGCGGGACGCCGGCGAGGGCGAAGGCGGCCTCGACGACGGCCGAGCCGCATCCCTTGCATCCGAGCAGGTGGTGGGTGGCGGCCATCATTTCCTCTCCCGAGCCATGGGCCAACGAATACCCCATCGGGCAAGGGCGCGTCAATCGGGCGCTCGGCCCGGGCGCGGGCGCGGCCGGTGCGCTACAATTGCGCCGTTCGAGGAGCGTTGCAACGCGGCCATGGGCTCCCCTTCCCGGGGCACCCCGCCGCGCCAGGCTCGAACTTTCCACAACGGCGCTCGTTGATCCGTGACCCGCTCACGGGAGACGAGCCTTCACAGCCTCCCTGCCCGCGGGCCGCCCTTTGACGAAAGAGGAGTGGCCATGAACGCACGCACCAAGCCCGCTGACTTCACCGATTTCCACGTCGCCGACCTGGGCCTCGCCGCATGGGGCCGCAAGGAGATCGCCATCGCCGAGACCGAGATGCCCGGGTTGATGGCGATCCGCGAGGAATACGCCGCCACGCAGCCGCTGCGCGGGGCGCGCATCACCGGTTCCCTGCACATGACGATCCAGACCGCGGTGCTGATCGAGACCCTCGAGGCGCTCGGCGCCGAGCTGCGGTGGGCCTCGTGCAACATCTTCTCGACCCAGGACCACGCCGCCGCCGCCATCGCCGCCACCGGAGTGCCCGTGTTCGCCTACAAGGGCGAGACGCTGGACGAGTACTGGGAATTCACCCACCGCATCTTCGAGTGGGGCCCGGGCAAGCACGCCAACATGATCCTCGACGATGGCGGAGATGCCACGCTGCTGCTGCACCTGGGGGCGCGCGCCGAGGAGGACGCGGGCTGCATCGCCCGGCCCGCGAGCGAGGAGGAAACGGCGCTCTTCGCCGCCATCAAGGCGCGGCTCGCGAAGGATCCGAAGTGGTATTCCACCCGGCTCGCCCACGTGCAGGGCGTGACCGAGGAGACCACGACGGGCGTGAAGCGCCTGTACCAGATGGCCAGGGAGGGCACCCTCAAGTTCCCCGCCATCAACGTGAACGACTCCGTCACCAAGAGCAAGTTCGACAACCTCTACGGCTGCCGCGAGTCGCTGGTGGACGGCATCAAGCGCGCGACCGACGTGATGGTCGCGGGCAAGGTGGCGCTGGTCTGCGGCTACGGCGACGTGGGCAAGGGCAGCGCCCAGGCGCTGCGCGCGCTCTCGGCCCAGGTGTGGGTCACGGAGATCGACCCCATCTGCGCCCTGCAGGCATCCATGGAGGGCTACCGCGTCGTGACCATGGACTACGCCGCCGACAAGGCCGACATCTTCGTCTCGGCCACGGGCAACTTCCACGTGATCACCCACGAGCACATGCTGCGCATGAAGAACCAGGCGATCGTGTGCAACATCGGCCACTTCGACAACGAGATCGAGGTGGCGGCGCTCAAGCAGTACGAGTGGGAGAACATCAAGCCGCAGGTCGATCACGTGATCTTCCCGGACGGCAAGCGCATCATCCTGCTCGCCGAGGGCCGGCTCGTGAACCTCGGCTGCGGGACGGGGCACCCGTCGTACGTGATGAGCTCTTCGTTCGCCAACCAGACCCTGGCCCAGATCGAGCTCTTCGCCAACAAGGGAAAATATCCTGTCGGCGTGTACGTGCTTCCCAAGCACCTGGACGAGAAGGTCGCGCGCCTGCAACTGACGAAACTGGGCGCGATGCTCACGGAGCTGCGCGACGACCAGGCACGCTACATAGGGGTCGAAAAGTCGGGCCCGTATAAGACAGATAGTTACCGGTACTAACATGGAAGCGGGAACGGCGTTGGAGCGGACGGAAAGCGCCGCCGCTCAACGCCACCGGACAGGAACGGCGTTGGTGCAGACGGAAAGCGACGCCGCTCGACGCCATTGGGCGATCCCGTGGCTGGCAGCGGGACTTCTCGCCCTCGCCATTCCGGCGCCGGCCGCGCTCAACGAGTCCGTGCTGCGCGTGCCGGTGGCGAAGGGCGCGGAGCAGGCGTACATCGACGTGACGGTGTTCCGGCCCGAAGGGCGCGGGCCGTTCCCGATCGTCGTGCTCTCCCACGGCAGCCCGCGCTCGGAGGCGGAGCGCCGCGCCGAGGGGCGCCTTCGGCTGGTGGCGCAAAGCGAGCCGTTCCTCGCGCTGGGCTTCGCCGTGCTCGTGCCCACGCGCCGCGGATACGGGGATTCGGGCGGCTCCTGGGCCGAGGGATTCGGCTCGTGTGCGAATCCCGATTATTACGGGGCGGGCCTCGAGACCGCGCGCGACATGCGCGCTGCGGTGGCCGCCGTGCGCGGGAAACCCTGGGCGGACACGCACCGCGTGGTGCTGGCCGGGCAATCGGCAGGAGGCTTCGGGTCGGTGGCCGCGTCCGCGACGCCGTTCGACGGCCTGGTGGGTGTCATCAACTTCGCGGGTGGCCGCGGTTCCCTCGCCCCGGGACAGGTCTGCGGCGAGGCGCGGCTGGTGGAGGCGATGGCGCGCTACGGCCGGACGGCGCACGTTCCGGAGCTCTGGATCTACAGCGCCAACGACCGCTACTTCGGTCCCTCGCTCGCCCGGCGCATGTTCGCCGCGTTCGTGGCCGGGGGCGCCGCCGCGGAATTCGTCGAGGCACCGCCCTCGGGCGTGGACGGCCACGGCTATTTCGCGCGCGCGATGGACGACTGGTCCGCGCGCGTCGCCCCGTTCCTCGCGCGCATCGGCGCGCGGCCCTGAGGCGATGGCCGCTCCCGCCGCGCCCGCGCGCAACTTCAGCTTCGAGTTCTTTCCGCCCAAGACGCCCGAGGGCGTGGAGCGGCTGCGCGCCACCCGCAAGCAGCTGGCGCAGTTGAACCCCACGTTCTTTTCCGTCACCTACGGCGCCGGAGGCACGACGCGCGAGGGAACCCTCGCCACGGTGCTCGAGATCCGCGGCGAGGGCCACCATGGCGCGCCGCACCTGTCGTGCGTCGCTTCGACGCGCGCGAGCCTGCGGGAGGTCATCGCCGAGTACAAGGGCCACGGCATCCGGCACATCGTCGCGCTGAGGGGCGACCTGCCCTCGGGGCTCGCGACTTCCGGCGAGCTGCGCTACGCCTCGGAGCTCGTGCGCCTCATCCGCGAGGAGACGGGCGATTGGTTCCGCGTCGAGGTCGCCTGCTACCCTGAGTACCACCCCCAGGCGCGCAGGCCGCAGCAGGACCTCGCCGCGTTCAAGGCGAAGATCGACGCCGGCGCCGACGGGGCGATCACGCAATATTTCTACAACGCCGACGCGTATTTCCACTTCGTCGACCAGGCGCGGGGATTGGGCATCAGCGTGCCCATCGTGCCGGGCGTCATGCCCATCAATAATTTCTCGCAACTCGCGCGGTTCTCCGATGCGTGCGGCGCGGAGATCCCGCGCTGGATGCGCTTGAAGCTCGAGGGCTTTGCGGACGACACGGCATCGATCAAGGCCTTCGGGCTGGACGTGGTGACGGAGCTCTGCGCCCGCCTCCTCGCGGGAGGGGCGCCGGGGTTGCACTTCTACACGCTGAACCAGGCCGGCCCCACCTCGACCATCTGGCATCGCCTGGGCCTGTAGCCCGTGCCGCCGGGGGCGGGAAGGCTACAATCGCGCAGCACGATAACGGAGCCGCGACTTGAAGACACCTACCGCCCCTGGCGATTCCGGCACTCGCGAGCGTGCGTCGCTCGCGAGCCGGATCCGATCGCTTCCCCCGAACGAGGC
>JAAOZZ010000167.1 GCA_012274175.1 Betaproteobacteria bacterium | reverse complement strand
CGGGACGGCCGCGGGCACCGTCGTGCTGCACGTAACGCCCGAGGCCGCCGTCGGAGGTCCGCTCGCGTGGGTGCGAAGCGGAGATCGCATCCGCCTGGACGTCGCGGCGCGCGAGCTGGCGCTTCTCGTCCCCGATGAGGAAATGGCGCGGCGGCGCGCGCTGCATCCCGTGGCCGAACCCAAAGCCGAGCGCGGCTACCTCAAGCTCTTCCTCGAGGCCGTCACCCAGGCGGACCAGGGCGTCGATTTCGATTTCCTCCGAAAAAGGGGTCAGGTTACTTTTCCGCGGGAAAAGTAACCTGACCCCTTTTCCGTGAACCCTATTCGTATCGATTGGAGGATGAAGTGAAGACCTACGACATCGCCGCCATCGGCGGCGACGGCATCGGGCCGGAAGTGATCGAGGCCGGCATCGAGGTGCTGCAGGCGCTCGCGAAGGCCGATGGCGGATTGGGCTTCCGCTTCGAGCGCTTTCCATGGAGCTCGCAACTGTATCTCGACGAAGGCCACTACATCCCGCCCGGCGGCCTCGAGCGACTGCGCACGTTCGATGCGATCTTCTTCGGCGCCGTGGGCAGCCGCAAGGTGCCCGACCACGTATCCCTCTGGGGATTGCGTCTTCCCATCTGCCAGGGCTTCGACCAGTACGCCAACGTGCGCCCCGCGCGCGTGCTGCCGGGCGTGAAGAGCCCGCTCGCCAACGGCAAGGACATCGACTGGGTCGTGATCCGCGAGAACTCCGAGGGCGAGTACGCGGGCATGGGCGGCAGGTCGCACCGGGGGCTGCCCATCGAGGTCGGGACCGAGGTGGCGGTCTTCACCCGCGCGGGCGTCGAGCGCATCCACCGCTTCGCCTTCGAGCTCGCCCGCAAGCGAGCGCGCAGGCACCTCACGCTGGTCACGAAATCCAACGCGCAGCGCTTCGGCATGGTGATGTGGGACGAGATCTTCCTCGAGGTGGCGAAGGATTATCCCGACGTGGAGCACGACCGCGAGCTGGTGGACGCGATGACCACGCGCATGGTGTTGAAGCCCGCCACGATCGACGTGATGGTCGCGACCAACCTGCACGCCGACATCCTTTCCGACCTTGCCGCGGCGCTCTCCGGCAGCCTCGGCATCGCGCCCACGGCGAACCTGAATCCCGAGCGCGCGTTCCCGTCGATGTTCGAGCCCATCCACGGCTCGGCCTTCGACATCGCCGGCAAGGGCATCGCCAATCCCGTGGCCACGTTCTGGACTGCCGCGATGATGCTCGAGCACCTGGGCGAAATGGTTGCGTCGACGCGCCTCATGAAGGCGGTGGAGAAGGTGACCGCGAACGGGATGCACACGCCCGACCTGGGCGGCGGGGCGACGACGGCGCAAGTGACCGGCGCGGTGATCGCCGCGCTCTAGAGAGTCCGGCGCCGCGGGTTGCGGCGGCGACTGCGCCTTTGGTAAGGTGATCGCAGGTTCCGTTCCTCGCCGCCTCCGACGTTGATCGAGCTACTCTCCTTCACCGGCAGTCCCTGGATTGACGCGTTGCTGACCGCGCTCGTGGCGGTCGCCGCCGCGCTCGCCGTGCACGCGATCGGTGCGGCCGCACTCGTGCGCGTGCTGCGCTTCCACCAGACCGGCTCGGTGCTCGTGCGCCATACGCGCGCGCCGGCGCGATGGGTCCTGGTGTTCGCCGCCCTGGGCGGCGTGTGGCAGGCGGCCGCGCCGGACCTTCCGGGGCTGGCGGCGCTGCGACATGCGACCGGGCTGGGGTTGATCGCCGCCGCGACCTGGCTCGTGCTCGGGGCCGTGGACGCGCTCGTCGCGATGGTCGTGATGTTCAATCCGTCCGACGTGGCCGACAACCTCCACGCCCGGCGCATCAGCACCCAGGCACGCGTGCTGGGACGCACGCTCAAGGTGCTGGTGATCGTCATCGGCGTGGCGGCGGCGCTCATCACCTTCCCGAACGTCCGCCAGTTCGGCGCGACGCTCCTCGCCTCGGCAGGCGTCGCGGGGCTGGTGGCCGGCCTCGCGGCCCGCCCGGTGCTCGGCAACATGATCGCCGGCGTGCAGATCGCCCTCACGCAGCCGATCCGCATCGGCGACGTGCTGGTCGTCGAGGGCGAATGGGGCGTCGTGGAGGAAATCACCGGCGCCTACGTCGTGGTGAAGGTCTGGGACGAGCGCCGCCTCGTGGTCCCCCTGCAATGGTTCATCGAGCACGCGTTCCAGAACTGGACGCGCAGCACCTCGCAGATCATCGGCACGATCTTCCTCTGGGCCGACTACGCGCTGCCGGTGGAGCCGGTGCGCGCGGAATTCCTCCGGCTTTGCCGCGAGGCTCCCGAATGGGACGGCCGGGTCGCCTCCCTTCAGGTGACGGAGCTCGGCGAGCGCGCGATGCAGCTGCGCGGCATCGCCT
This sequence comes from Betaproteobacteria bacterium, assembly GCA_012274175.1. Lineage (GTDB taxonomy): Bacteria > Pseudomonadota > Gammaproteobacteria > Burkholderiales > Usitatibacteraceae > Usitatibacter. The sequence goes on along the minus strand of JAAOZZ010000167.1, from coordinate 1,676 downwards.
CGTCGGCGGACGCGGGCAAGAGCTGGGACCTGCGCTGCCGACTGCGCGAAGGGCTCGTCGACTTCGTGCGCCGCGAGTATCCCCAGCACCTCCCGCGGTTGCGCGCGCAGGCCGAGATCGGGCGCCACACGCCCGAGCTGCAAGCCCAGCGCGAGCTCGCCGGCAAGCCCGGGGCCTAGCCGCCGCGGCCCCCGCTCAGATCGGCAGCTCGTCCCACGGCTCGAGCGGCGCACGGTCGCGCGGCACGGGGAAATCCCGAAGGTCGCCGGCGATGGCCGCGCGCAGGAACGAATCGACCCACCCGAACACGTCGTTGCGACGGATCGAGCGGCGCATCGCCCGCATGCGCGCCACGCGCTCCGCCTCGTCCATCCCATGGGCGGCGCGGATCGCCTCCGCCACGCCCCGGATGTCGAACGGGTTCACCAGGATCGCGCCCGTGCCCAGCTGCTCGGCCGCTCCCGCGAACTCCGAGAGGATGAGCACGCAATCCTCCTCGATGCTGCACGCGCAATACTCCTTCGCGACCAGGTTCATCCCGTCCTTGAGCGGCGTGATGAGCGCGATGTCCGCGGCGCGGTAGTAGGCGAGAAGCTCCAGGCGCGAGAGGCTGCGGTACTCGAACCACACCGGCACCCATCCCCCGGGCCGCGCGAACGCGCCGTTGATCCGGCCGACGAGCTGCTCGATCTCGGTCTTCATGCGCTCGTACTGCGGGATGAGCTCGCGGCTCGGCACCACGACCTGGATCAGCGAGACGCGCCCGCGCATGCCCGGATGGCGCTCCAGCAGGTCCTGGAACGCGCGCAGCCGCAGGGTGATCCCCTTCGTGTAGTCGAGCCGGTCGATGCCGAGGACGAGCTTGCGCCGGGGCAGCAGCGCGTGCAGCTCCCGCGCCTTCTCCGCGACCGCCGGTGACGCGGCCGCGCGCATGAAGGCGTTGAAGTCGATGCTGATGGGAAAGTTGCCGACGCGCGCGCTCCCTCCCGGATAGCGCACGGTCGCCACCGTTCCCCGCCCTTCGATCCGAGCGTCCTCCACCAGCGTCTCGACGCAGGCGAGGAAGTTGCGCCGGTCGCGCACCGTCTGGAAACCCACCAGGTCGTAGCGCAGCAGCGCGTCGATGAGCGGCTTGCGCCACGGCAGCTTGAGGAACATGTCGGGCGCGGGAAAGGGGATGTGCAGGAAGAACCCCAGGCGCGCCTGCGTTCCGAGCGCGCGCAGCCGCGCCCCGACGGCCATCAGGTGATAGTCATGGACCCAGACGAAATCGCCGCGCCCGGCACGGGAGGAAACCGCCCGGGCGTACCGCACGTTTACGCGGCAATAGGCGCGCCAGTACGCGGGATCGAAATTGCAGAGCGACGGCAGGTCATGGAAGAGCGGCCAGACGATCTCGTTGGAGAACCCGTGGTAGAAATCGTGCACCTCGACCTCGTCGAGGGGCACGGCGACGAGCTTGTAGCCGGCATCCGATCCCGCCGCGGCGAGGGCCGGCGCGAATTCCCGAGCCGTCCCGGCGTCGCCCGCCCTTCCGATCCACGTGCCGCCCCGATCGCGCAGCACCGGCAGGAGCGCGGTCACGAGCCCGCCGCTGCCGGGCTCCGCGGTCCACTTTCCGGCGGCGGAGCGCCGCAACGCGAAGGGCAGGCGGTTCGAGACCACCACGAGGCGGG
>JAAOZZ010000166.1 GCA_012274175.1 Betaproteobacteria bacterium | reverse complement strand
TGAGGTGGACCAGTTCTCGGGCCAGATTGAAAGCGGACTCGGAGTCGGGTAGGTTTGTGAGGACGGCGATGACGGCCACGGCGGGCTCCCCGCCGGGGCCGGCGAAGATTGGCGAAGAAGTGAGACGATGCTCGTGATGCGGCTGCTCCTGATCGCGATTCTACTGGGTTTCCCCCTCCTCGAAGCGGTGGTGCTCGTGCGGCTGAGCCAGACCCTCGGATGGTGGGTGCTCGCCTGGGTGGTGCTCTCCGCTTGCGCGGGGATGGCGCTCATCAAGGAGGCCCGGTTCGCGCTCGTGGCCCAGCTCGCCGCCGGCCTTGCGGACGGGCAATTCTCGATCACCGCGCTCACCCACAGCGCGCGCACGGTCCTTGCCGGGTTGCTGCTGATTTTTCCCGGCGTCGTATCCGACCTCATCGCGATCACCCTGCTGCTTCTTCCGGGGCCCCGCGTCGCGGGCGAGGCAGTGACTCGCCGCGATCCCGGGGGCGCGATCATCGAAGGGGAATTCCGCCGCAGCCGTTGAATCGGCCTGCCGGAAGGGAGCGCAAAGCCCTTGGGGTAGAATTCGCCTCGCTCCCCGCGGGCCCGCGCAGGCTGTTCGCGCGCGAAGCCTCCTAGAGAAAGCTCCGAATTGCCTGAGTCCCTTTCGCCCGGCCACGAAGTCCGGCTCGAGCCGAGCGGACATACTTTCACGGTCGCCCCCGGCGAGACCATCCTCGAGGCCGCGCTGCGCCAGGGGATCGGGCTGCCCTACGGCTGCCGCAATGGGGCGTGCGGCGCATGCAAGGGGGTGCTTCGTTCCGGCGAGCTCGCCTACGGCGAGTACCAGGAGCGGGCGCTGCACCCGGCCGAAAGGCAGGCTGGAAAGGCGCTCACCTGCTGCACCCGGCCCCTCACCGACATCGTGTTCGAAGTGCGGGAGCTCACGGGCGCGAGGGACCTCGCGATCCGCACGATGCCGTGCCGCGTGGAGAGGGTCGAGAAGCCGGTCGAGGACGTGGCGATCCTCTACCTCAAGCTGCCGTCCGGGGAACGGCTGCAGTTCCTCGCAGGCCAATACATCGACATCCTGCTGAAGGACGGCAAGCGGCGCAGCTTTTCCATGGCGAACGCGCCGCACGACGACGCTTTCCTGCAGCTGCACGTGCGCAAGTCCCCGGGCGGTGCATTTTCCAACTACGTCTTCGACCAGATGAAGGAGCGCGCGATCCTGCGCTTCGAAGGCCCCCTGGGCACGTTCTACCTGCGGGAGGAGTCCGGCAAGCCGATGATCTTCGTGGCCGGTGGAACGGGTTTCGCGCCCATCAAGGCCCTGGTCGAGCATTGCTTCCACGGCGAGATCGACAGCCCGATGGTGCTGTATTGGGGCGCTCGATCCCTCAAGGACCTGTACATGCCGCAGGTGCCGGGGAACTGGCAGGCGGAGCACCCGAACTTCACGTTCATTCCCGTCCTGTCCGATCCGCTGCCCGGGGACGCATGGGGAGGGCGCACCGGACTCGTCCACCAGGCCGTGCTCGACGATTTCAGCGACTTGTCGGGTTACCAGGTCTATGCCTGCGGAGCCCCGGCGATGACCGACATCGCGCGCAAGACCTTCGTCGAGGATCGCGCGCTGCCGGAGGACGAGTTCTACTGCGACGCGTTCACGCCGTCCGTGGACCCGAAGAAGTAGATCGCCGCGCCTCGAGGTCGCGCAGCACCTTTCGCTGCACCTTGCCCGTGGTGGTCATCGGCAACTGCGCCACGAACTCGATTTCCCGGGGCTGCTGGTACGGGGCCAGGTGGCGCTTCACGTGCTCCCGGATCGATTCCTTGAGGGCCTCCGAGGGCGCGTGTCCCGGGGCGAGCACCACGAAGGCCTTCACCAGGGCGCCGCGCGTCGGATCGGGCGTCGGGACCACGGCGCAGTTGCCCACCGCCGGGTGCCTCACCACGCAGTTCTCGATCTCCGAAGGCCCGATGCGATAGCCCGCGCTCTTGAAGACGTCGTCGGCGCGACCCTGGTACCAGAGGTAGCCGTCCTCGTCGAGCGAGGCCTCGTCGCCCGTGCGGCACCACTCGCCGCTGTACTTGGCCGAAGTGGCCTCGGGATTGCGCCAATAGCCCAGGAAGAAGACGGGGTCCGGCGTGCCGTCGATCCAGGTGCGGTGCACCGCGACGTCGCCCACCTCGCCCGGTCCCAGTTCGCGGCCCTGCGGATCGATCACCGCGACCCGGTGACCCGGATACGGGCGCCCCATCGAGCCCGGCTTGACCGGCCACAATTCCTGCGAATTGCCCACGATGTAGTTCATCTCCGTCTGGCCGAAGATCTCGTTGATGGTGACGCCCAGCTCTTCGCGGGCCCAGTGCAGCACCGTCTGGCCCAGGGCCTCTCCCCCGCTCATCAGCGTGCGCAGCCGCAGCTCGTGGCGGCGGCGGGGCGACGGGACGGCCTTCATCATCATCTTGAGCGCCGTGGGGACCAGGAAAGCGTTGCGCACGCCGTGCTTCGCGATCAGGTGCAAGGCGTGCTCGGGA
>JAAOZZ010000165.1 GCA_012274175.1 Betaproteobacteria bacterium | reverse complement strand
GGATTGCCCGAACTGCTGCCCGAACCGGGGCGCGGGACAGCGCCTCGTCATTATTATAATTCGATATCGGACCTATTCACCACCGGGCCGATCTCGTGCTGCACCACGGGTTCAGGGGCGGGCCTCGCGCGGGAATTGAGGTCCGACCCCATTTCGCGCTAAAATCCCATGGTTTGAGGGTCGAGATGCGCTCGAAAGTCGTCGCCGGCAACTGGAAGCTCAACGGCAGCCTCGCCGGCAACGAATCGTTGCTGAAGGCGCTGTTGCGGGAGATTCCCCGGGACAACCCCGTCGCATGCGTGGTGTGCGTGCCCAGCCCGTACCTCGCGCAGGTGCGGGCACTGCTCGAGGGCGCGGGTATCGCGTGGGGTGCCCAGGACGTGAGCCGCTTCGACCACGGCGCCTATACCGGGGAGGTCTCGGCGCCGATGCTCGTGGAATTCGGGTGCCGCTACGTGCTCGTGGGCCATTCGGAGCGCCGCACGATCTTCGGCGAGAGCGACGCGATCGCGGCGCAGAAGTACGTCGCGGCCCGCAAGGCCGGCCTCACGCCGATCTTCTGCGTGGGCGAGACGCTCGAGGAGCGCGACCGCGGGGAGACCCAGGCCGTGCTGGCAAGGCAGGTGGACGCGCTGCTGCAGGCCTACGGCGCGGTGGGACTGGAGCGCGGCGTCATCGCCTACGAGCCCGTGTGGGCCATCGGCACCGGGAAGACGGCGAGCGCGGCCCAGGCGAACGAGGCCCATGCGTTCATCCGCGCGCGCATCGGCGCGAAGGACGCGCAGGTGGCGGCGCGGCTCCCGATCGTCTATGGGGGCAGCGTGAAGGCGGCGAACGCCGCGGAGATTTTCGCGATGCCGGACGTCGACGGCGGGTTGGTCGGCGGGGCCTCGCTGGTGGCGGAAGAATTCGTGGCGATCTGGCGCGCGGCGCTGGGTCGCTGAAAGGCGGTCTCGACACACATGCAGACGCTCGTACTCGTGTTGCACATCCTCGCCGCGGTCGGCATCGTCGTGCTCGTGCTCCTGCAGCACGGCAAGGGCGCCGACATGGGCGCGGCCTTCGGCAGCGGTTCGGCCGGCAGCCTCTTCGGCTCCGCCGGCGCGGCCAACTTCCTTTCGCGCACCACGGCGGTCCTCGCGGCCGTGTTCTTCGCGACGAGCCTCGGGCTCACGTATTTCTCGGCGCCGTCCAGGTCCGGCGGCGTCACGCAGCACATCGACGCTCCGGCGGCGAAAACCGAAGTGAAACCGGCGGCGCCCGCTCCCTCGGCACCGGCGCCGGCGGCACCTCCGGGGCAAGGCAGCAAGTCCACGGAGATACCGAAGTAGCGCCCGCTTGTCCCAGATCATTAGTGCCGGAACGGTTGTCCCGGATGATGCTTGCCGTCGTGGTGGAATTGGTAGACACGCTGTCTTGAGGGGGCAGTGCCGAAAGGCGTAAGAGTTCGAGTCTCTTCGACGGCACCAGTTTTTTTGCATTCCCCCCATTGAACGGGGACTTCAGCGCTTGCTCGCGAACTACTTTCCGATCCTGTTCTTCCTCGCCATCGGCGCCGCCGTGGGCATCGGCGCGTTAGTCACGAGCGGCGTGCTGGCGAGGCTGTCGGGCGCGCAGAACCCCGATCCCGAGAAGCTGTCTCCCTACGAGTGCGGCTTCGAGGCCTTCGAGGACGCGCGCATGAAGTTCGACGTGCGCTACTACCTGGTGGCGATCCTCTTCATCCTGTTCGACCTGGAGATCGCCTTCCTCTTCCCGTGGGCGATCGTGCTGCGCGACATCGGCTGGTTCGGCCTGGTCGCGATGCTCGTCTTCCTCGGCATCCTCGTGGTGGGCTTCGTCTACGAATGGAAGAAGGGGGCGCTCGAATGGGAGTGATGAAGGAAGGCGTCTCGCAGCAGGGCTTCGCGGTGACCCAGGTGGACAACGTGCTCAACTGGGCGCGCACCGGCTCGCTCTGGCCCATGACCTTCGGGCTCGCGTGCTGCGCGGTCGAGATGATGCACGCCGGGGCGTCGAGGTACGACCTGGACCGCTTCGGGATCGTGTTCCGGCCGAGCCCGCGCCAGTCGGACCTGATGATCGTGGCCGGCACGCTCTGCAACAAGATGGCCCCCGCGATGCGCAAGGTCTACGACCAGATGGCCGAGCCGCGCTGGGTGGTCTCCATGGGCTCGTGCGCCAACGGCGGCGGCTACTACCACTATTCGTACTCGGTGGTGCGCGGCTGCGACCGCATCGTGCCGGTGGACATCTACGTGCCCGGATGCCCGCCCACGGCCGAGGCGCTGCTCTACGGCCTGATCCAGCTGCAGAACAAGATCCGCCGCACCAACACCATCTCGAGGCGCTAGGGATGCAAGGTTCCCTCGACGTGCTGCAGTCCGCGCTCGCGAGCGCCCTCGGGGCACGGTCGCGGCGCCCGGTCGTCGATCGCGGCCAGCTCACCATCGAGATCGCGGCGGCGGACCTGGTGGCGGCGGCCACGGTGCTGCGCGACCACGAGTCGCTCGCGTTCTCCACCATGGTCGACCTGGCGGGCATCGACTACCAGGGGCTCGCCGGCCGGGACGGAGCGCGCTACGCCGCGGTCTACAACCTGCTGTCGATCGTGCACAACTGGCGGCTTCGGGTGCGCGTGGCCTGTCCCGACGACGAGTTTCCCGCGCTCGACTCGGTGATCGGCGTGTGGCCGGCGGCCAACTGGTACGAGCGCGAGGCATTCGACCTGTACGGCATCGTCTTCCGCGGCCACCCGGACCTGCGCCGCATCCTCACCGACTACGGCTTCATGGGACATCCCTTCCGCAAGGATTTCCCGATCATGGGCTACGTCGAGATGCGCTACGACCCGGAGCAGAAGCGCGTGGTGTACCAGCCGGTCACCATCGAGCCGCGCGAGATCGTGCCCCGCGTCACCCGCGAGGACGCCTACGGCGAATCGGGTCGTGGCCGCGAGGCGCCGGCCAGGGAGAAGCCGTAGATGGCCGAGATCCGCAACTACACGATGAACTTCGGCCCGCAGCACCCGGCGGCGCACGGGGTGCTGCGCCTCGTGCTCGAGCTGGACGGCGAGGTGATCCAGCGGGCGGATCCGCACATCGGGCTGCTGCACCGCGCCACGGAGAAGCTCGCCGAGACGCGCACCTACCTGCAGAACGTGCCGTACATGGACCGCCTCGACTACATGTCGATGATGTGCAACGAGCACGCCTACGTGATGGCGATCGAGAAGCTGCTGGGCGTGGACGTGCCGGTGCGCGCGCGCTACATCCGCGTGATGTTCGACGAGATCACCCGGATCCTGAACCACCTGCTGTGGATCGGCTCCCACGCGCTCGACGTGGGCGCGATGACGGTCTTCCTCTACGCCTTCCGCGAGCGCGAGGACCTGATGGACATGTACGAGGCGGTCTCGGGCGCGCGCATGCACGCGGCCTACTACCGCCCGGGCGGCGTGTATCGCGACCTGCCGGAGCGCATGCCGCAGTACGCCGAGTCCTCGGTGCGGACGGCGCAGAAGGTGCGCGACCTGAACGCCAACCGCCAGGGCTCCTTCCTCGACTTCGTCGGCGACTTCACCGACCGCTTCCCGAAATGCGTCGACGACTACGAGACGCTGCTCACCGAGAACCGGATCTGGAAGCAGCGCACCGTGGGCATCGGCGTCGTGAGCCCGGAGCGCGCCCAGGCGCTGGGCTTCACCGGGCCGATGCTGCGC
>JAAOZZ010000017.1 GCA_012274175.1 Betaproteobacteria bacterium | reverse complement strand
CCGGCGCGCCTTCGGCGGTGACCTGCTTCGCGGCGTTGAACTTGAGGGGCTTGGCGATCACGGTGAAACCCAGGCGCTGCGAGACCTCGCGCACCTCCTCGACCACCACCACGGAATTCTGCTCCGTGGGCGTATACAGGATGCCGATGGACTTGAACGGCCGGTACGAAGCCATCGCGCGGATCTGCGCCTCGGTGGGCGCCACGTGGAAGACCCCGGTCACGTTGCGCCGGGACGACTTCAGGTCCGGGACGATCTTGGCGAGCACCGGCGCGGCCACCAGCGTGAACACCACCGGGATGTCGGTGATCTGCGTCTGAGGATCGAAGCCGTCGTAGGTGCCCACGACCCCGAGCGTGACCGAGGTGCCCCAGGTGTAGACCAGGTCGGGGCGGGTGCGCTTGATCTCCTCGAGGAAGCCGGGCATGCGCGAGTTGTCGCGGTTCAGGTCGCGGAACGTGATCTGCACCGGGATGCGGCGCGCGGCGAAGTAGTCCTGGAACCCGCGCTCCACGTCGGTCATGCCGCGGAAGGTGATCGCGTAGATGCGCAGCGGCCGTCCCGAGAGCTGCGCGCCCGCGTCCCCGCCCAGGAACACGGTGGCCAGGACGACGAGGGCGGCCGCGGCGCGGGCGAACGCGGCGCTCATGATCGGGCCGGCTCGGGCTGCCACTCGGCCCCGCGCGTGGCGATGGTGAAGGCGATGCCGCAGAAGAGCACGAAGCCGCTGAGCGACACGAAGGCACCCTGGTAGCCCCAGAAGACCACCAGCAGGCTCGCGAGCAGCGGTCCCAGCGCATTGCCCAGCCGCTCGAGCAGCCGGTACACGCCGTACACGGCGTCGTTGCCGTAGACGCGGATCTCCTCCTGGCAGTGCTCGGCCACGAGCGCGCTCTGGGCGGCGATGGACAGCGCCTGGCCCAGGCCCAGCAGGAAGACCACTCCGAAGAGCACCAGGAAGCTGTCGGACAGGAGCAGCAGCAGCCCGCTCAGGCCGGAAATGATGAGGCCCACGGACACGTAGCGGTCGCGGCGCATGCTCTTGTCCGAAAGGCGCGCCGACAGCGGCACGATGACCACCATCATCACCGCGTACACCATCAGCATCCGCCCGGCCATGGCGGAGGTGTTGCCCAGGGAGACGATGTAGAGCGGCACGAGGTAGAAGCACACGCCGGTGAGGATGATCTTGGCCGGCATCGCCGCGAGGCCCGTGAGGGTCATGAAGCGGCGGTTGACGATGAGCGCCATCACCTCGCGCAGGCGCGGGCCGCGGCTCGGGCGCGCGGCGGCTGGCCGCACTTCATGGGCCGGGAGCCTGAGGATCGCGAGGATCGACAGGAAAGCCATGATGGCCGAGACGGCGAACGAGTAGCGGAAGCCGATGTTGTCCGCGAGGATGCCGCCGATGGACGGTCCGCAGACCGTCGCGACCATGATGGCGCCGATGAAGAGGGCGAAGCCCTGGGCGCGGTTCGTCTGGCCGGTGCGGTCGAGCACGTAGCCCTGCGCGGCGACGAACACCATCGCGTAGCCCAGGGCGCAGAGCGACCTCCATACCAGCAGGTCGTACAGGTTGTAGGCGAGCGCGGTGGCGAGGAAACCCACCGTGGCGATGGCCGCGCCGATCAGCATGGCATTGCGCCGGCCCACGCGCTCGCTCCAGCTCCCGAGGTACGGCTGGCCCAGGGCGACGATGAGCATGAACAGCATGATCGGCAGGCCGATCACCACCTGGGGCGAGATGCCGGGCACCGTCACCAGCAGCTGGTTCACGTAGCTCGGAAGGTAGGAGCGGGTGAGCTCTTCGGCGAGGATGAAAGCGAAGAGCGGGGCGCGGATGCGGTTCAGGTTCATCTCGTCGCCGTCCGCGACCGCGGGCGTGGCGCCGAACCGGAAGCGCTTGGCGAGGGATTCGAGCGCCGCGAGCGCGGGCTTGAGCGCCTCGCGCCCCGCGGCGTCGGCGCCGCGCATCCTGTCCTGCAGCTCGCCGGAGAGGTGCTCGTAGCGCACGTTGAGGTGGTCGACGGCCGCGTCGATGCGGCGCAGCAGGCGGCCGATCTCGTCGTTGGCGCGCACGCGCGCGGTGGCGGTGAAGTCGCCCGAGCGCATGCGCTCGACCTGCTGGGCGAACTCCCCGAGCCCCGAGGCGAGCCGCGCCCCGGCCATGAAGTTGAGCAGCTCCAGCGTGAAGAAGAGCGACACCACCAGCACCACGAGCACGTCGAGCATCACCTCGAGGAGCACCCGGTTGACGAACACCGAGTCGATCCCCATGTGCAGCACGCCCAGGGCCTGGGTGCCGGCGATGATGGGCAGCGATACGATGTACTGCGGGCCCACGTGGGCGACTTGCCACGGCACGGTCGGGTCGCGCATCGCGGCAAGCAGCGCGGGGCTGTGGAAATGCACCAGCGCGCCTTCGGGCTCCTTGCCGTAGTGGTAGAGCAGCGTGCCGTCGCTGTTGGTGATGCCGGCATAGGAGAACTCGGGGTTCTCGGAGAAGACCTCCTCGAAGGTCTTGTCAACGCCGTACAGGGCGTCGAAGGGGATGCCATAGCTCGTGGCCTTGAGCACCAGCGCGCGTATGGAGGCACCCTCGGTGGCGGCCTTCTTCTCAGTCTCCGGCACCAGCTCGCGCTCGAACACGCGATGGGAGAAGTACGACACCACCGCGAGCGCGATCACCACGCACACCATGATGACGCCGGCGAGCTGCCAGTAGATCCGCCAGAGGTAGTTCTTCTCGAGCATTTCGCTGGAAGGCACTACGCCGCCGCGTCGAGCTTGGCTCGCAGCTCGTCCAGCGAGCCGTTGGCGTCGCGCAGCGACGCCTGCAGGTGGCCGATGGCGATGTCGAAGCCTCCGCCCGTGGGCGCGGCGACGGGCCCGCGGTCCTCCAGGTGGCTTGCCGCGCTCTCGAGGGTCCGCAGGTCGTGCTCGAAGCGGCGGATCACCACGATGAGCGCCAGGGGCGCGATGAGGGCGATGCCGGCGAAGGCGCCCAGCGCGGCGAAAGTGATCGCGCGCGCGGCCGAGGCGGCGGCGCGATCGACGTAGTCGCGCGCGTAGCGCAGCGCGAGGTATCCCACGGTGAGGTCGAAGTTGTTCTTGAGCGAGATCCCCGCGACGTATTCCTCGGGGGCTTCGCCCGTCCACTCGGTGGACTTGGCGCGCGCGGCGGCCTCGGTCCACGCGCGGTTCACGCGCTGGCCCACGCGCTCGGCCTCCGTGCTGTAGATGATCTGGCCCGTGTCGTCGAAGACGTCGATTCCGCGGATCAGGCGATCGGAGGCCTTCTCGCGCTCCATCTGCGCGGGCAGCGTCGTGAGCTCCGTGAACTGCATGCCGAGTGCCAGCGAGGCCTGCACGCTGTTCTCGATGCTGCGGCCGACCACGAGCACGCGCGACTTCACGATGCCGCCGATCGTGCTCTTGTACTTGAAGTAGTTGAGGAACGCGGCCATGCCGACGGCGAAGAAACTCACCACCAGCGCAACGGTAATGAAACGCACTCGAATTGTGCCCATCCCCGAGCTCCCGCCTCCCCCTTTTGTACTCGAGGCATGTTAGCACGGTCCTCCCGCAAAACCTAAAATTACGGTTGTAAGTCACTGTCCCTTCGGGACTTTCCGGAACCCCGGACGGGATGTGATAGCGTGCTCGGCGGGGCAATGCCCCGAAAGCGCGAGCCAGCCATGAGCGACAACCTCGAGTCCCTGGGTCCGGTCGTCGTCGACCCGACCCGCCCCCTGGCCGCCAACGAGCCGCGCCGGGCGCTGGGAACGAGGCCGGCGGCGGCGAGCCTCGCCCTGCCCGTGGGCTTCCGGCTGCTCGAATACCGCATCGACGGCGTCCTGGGCCAGGGCGGATTCGGCATCGCCTACGCCGCCACCGACGTGAACCTCAACGCCAAGGTGGTGGTGAAGGAGTACCTGCCGGAGGAATTCGCCTATCGCGCCGCCGACAACACCGTGTCCGCGCGCGAAGACGAGCACCAGGACTTCTACCAGGTCGGGCTCGACAGCTTCCTCGTGGAGGCCCGCACCCTCGCCACGTTCCGGCATCGCAACATCGTGCGCGTGGCCCGCTTCTTCGAGGCGAACCGCACCGCGTACATGGTGCTCGAATACGAGCGCGGGCAGTCCCTCAAGGCGTGGCGCAGGAATCGCGCCCACATTCCCGAGGAAGCGCTGGTGTCCCTGCTCGCCCCGCTGCTCGACGGGCTCGCCCTCGTGCATCGCTCCGGATACCTGCACCGGGACATCAAGCCCGACAACATCTACGTGCGCGACGAGGACGGCAGCCTCGTGCTGCTCGACTTCGGCGCCGCGCGGTGGACTCGGGGGGCTTGCGGCCGGTGACGAGCCAGTAAAGCGTGGCCCCCAGGGAGTAGATG
>JAAOZZ010000164.1 GCA_012274175.1 Betaproteobacteria bacterium | reverse complement strand
TCGACGTGCTGGGGCTGGGCATGCTCTCGTGCATCCGGCGCGCGATCGATTTGGTGAATGGTTACAGGGGGAAACCGGGGACAGACCCTGATTTCGTGGGCCCGCGTGGCCAAGGCGAAGAGCGCCCGCTTGAATTAGGGTCTGTCCCCCCGGAGGATCCCGCCGTCTACGAGATGATCCAGCGCGCCGACACGATCGGCGTCTTCCAGATCGAGTCGCGCGCCCAGATGTCGATGCTGCCGAGGCTCAAGCCCGCGAATTTCTACGACCTCGTGATCGAGGTGGCGATCGTGCGCCCGGGCCCGATCATGGGCGGAATGGTGCACCCGTACCTGCGCCGCCGCCAGGGCAAGGAGCCCGTCACCTTCGCGAGCGAGGACGTGCGCAGGGTGCTCGAGCGCACGCTCGGGGTGTCCATCTTCCAGGAGCAGGTCATGCAGCTCGCGGTGGTGGCCGCGGGCTTCACCCCCGGCGAATCGGACAAGCTGCGCCGCGCCATGGCGTCGTGGAAAAGGCGCGGCGGCATCGAGCCGTTTCGCGACAAGCTCGTCTCGGGCATGCTCGCGCGCGGTTACGCCCGTGCTTTCGCCGAGCAGATCTACCAGCAGATCCAGGGTTTCGGCGAGTACGGCTTCCCTGAGTCCCATGCGGCGAGCTTCGCGCTCCTGGTCTACGTCTCGAGCTGGTTGAAGCGCCACGAGCCCGCAGCCTTCGCGTGCGCGCTGCTGAACAGCCAGCCCCTGGGCTTCTACTCGACCTCCGCCATCGTGCAGGACGCCCGGCGCCATGGCGTGGCGGTGCTCCCCGCCGACGTGCAGTCGAGCGGCGCCGACAGCAAGCTCGAGGCGGGGGAGGGCGGCGCCCCGGCGGTGCGGCTCGGCCTGGGCCTCGTGAAGGGCCTGAAGTCGGAGGCGGCCGCGCGGCTCGTGCAGGCGCGCCCGGAGCGTGGATTTTCCTCGACCGAGGACCTGGCGCGCCGCGCGCAGCTCGACCGCGGCGACCTTTCGGCGCTCGCGGCCGCCGACGCGCTCGCGAGCCTCGCGGGCCATCGACGGGAAGCCCTGTGGGAGACGCTCGCGGTGGACGAGCCCACGCGCCTCGCGCTGCCCGCCGCTTGCGCGGCGCCCCCGCCCCTCACGGCTCCCACCGAGGGCGAGGAGATCGTCGGCGACTACGAGGCGATCGGGCTTACGCTGCGCCGCCACCCGCTCGCGTTGCTGCGCGAGCGGCTCGCGCAGCGCGGCGTCGCGAGCGCCACCGACGTGGCCCAGGCGCGCCACGGCCAGCGCATCCGCACCGCGGGCCTCGTCACGTGCCGCCAGCGTCCTGCCACGGCGAGCGGCGTCATCTTCGTCACCCTCGAGGACGAGACGGGCTACGTGAACCTGGTGGTCTGGAGCGACCTCGCCGAGCGGCAGAGGAGGGTGCTGCTGGGCGCCCGGCTCCTCGCGGTGAGCGGAGAGGTGCAGAAGGAGGGCCTCGTCGTGCACGTGCTCGCGCGCCGCCTCGAGGACCTGAGCGCGATGCTCGGCCGCCTGGCCCCCGCGAGCCACGACTTCCACTGACCCGCTCCGAACGCAACGACGCGGGCCGCATCCAATGGGGCGCGGTATCATCGCTCCACCATCCCAGGGCGCACCACAAGAATGAATCTGTTACCGGTGTCAGGATCCGGTGCCACGGGGCGCGGCTCGCGCAGGCCACCGGGATCGGTCGCGTGATCGCCGCGGAGCGCAATCGACGGAGCCCGCGATGATCACCCTGCGCCCATGGGCGTTCCTCGCCCCGGTGCTGCTCCTCGCCGCGTCGTTCACCGCGGACGCCCAGCGCCTCGAGGCGACGGAGCCCAGCGTGAAGGCCGCTTTCCTGTACAAGTTCGCCGCCTACATCGAATGGCCGCCCGCCTCGTTCGCCGCGAGCGACGCGCCCTTCGTGATCGGCGTCGTGGATTCCGAGAAAGTCGCCGTCGAGCTGGAGAAGATCGTCGCGAGCCGGCGTTTCGGCACCCATCCCGTGGCGGTGCGCCGGCTGAAGGAAGACGAGCCGGCGCGCGGCGTGCACCTGCTCTTCGTGGGCCAACGGGCGGGCGAGCACCTCAGCTCGATCGTGCGCGCGGCGCAGCCCCAGGGCAGCCTCGTGGTCACAGAAGGCGAGCACGGGCTGGAATCCGGGAGCGCCATCAACTTCGTGGTCGCCAACGACCACGTCGGTTTCGAGGTGTCCACCGAAGCTGCCGAGCGAAGCGGCCACCGCATCAGCTCGCGCATGCTCGCCGTGGCGCGCCGCGTCGTGAAGAAGGGCACGTGATGCTGCGACGCTTGCGCATGTCGGTTCGCCGCAAGGTGATGCTGCTCGTCCTCGGGACGACCGTTTCGGCACTCGCGCTGAGCGCCATGGGCCTGGTGATCTACGACCTGCGCGCCTACGAGCGCCAATGGACCCAGGACCTCTACCTCCAGGCCGAGATCCTCGCCCGGGCGAGCGCCCCGGCGCTTTCGTTCAACGACCGCAAGGCCGCCACCAACGACCTGAGCCTCATTCGCGTGCGGCCCAACGTGCTATCCGCCGCGCTCTACACGAACGACGGCGAGCGCTTCGCGACGTACGTGAAGGCGGGCGAGAAGGCGCCGCAATTTCCGTCCGCTCCCGGGGCGGACGGCTACCGCATCGAGGGCAACGAGCTCGACATGTTCCACCGCGTGGTCGAGGCGGGCGAGCCCCTGGGCACGGTCTACATCCGCGCGCGCTACCTGCCATGGGACCGCGTCCTCGACTACCTGGCGATCCTCGGGCTGGTGATGGTCGCGAGCCTTGCGCTCGCCGGGGCGCTTTCCGGCTGGCTGCAGGCGGGGGTCACGGCGCCCATCCTGGAGGTTGCCCGGGTGGCGCGCGAGGTGATGCAGCGGCGCGACTACAGCCTGCGCGCGAAGAAGTCCTCGGACGACGAGATCGGCCAGCTGGTGGACGCGTTCAACGGCATGCTCGCGGAGGCCGGACGGCGCGCGGAGGCGCTGCGCGAGGCGGACCGGCGCAAGGACGAGTTCCTCGCCACCCTCGCGCACGAGCTGCGCAATCCCCTGGCGCCCCTGCGCAACGCGCTGGAGATCCTGCGTTCGGCCAGGGTGGATCCCGAAATGTCGCGCAAGGCGCTCGAGATGATGGAGCGCCAGCTGAACCAGATGGTGCGCCTGGTGGACGACCTGCTCGACGTCTCCCGCATCACCACCGGCAAGCTCGCGGTGCGCAAGGCCGTCGTGGACCTGCGCGACGCGATCCACGATTCCGTGGAGACGGTGCGCCCGTTCATCGAAGCGCGCCGTCACGCGCTCGACCTGGAGCTGCCCGAGGGACGCATTGCCGTGAACGGCGACCAGACCCGCCTCGCGCAGGTCTTCGCCAACCTGCTGCACAATGCGGCGAAGTACACGGAGCCGGGAGGGCGCATCACGCTCTCGGTTGCCGTCGAGGCAGGCAATGCGGTGGTACGCGTGCGCGACACCGGGATCGGGCTCGATCAGGGTGCCATCGGCGCCATCTTCGACATGTTTGTGCAGGTGGACCGCTCCCTCACGCGCGCGCAGGCGGGGCTCGGAGTGGGCCTCACGCTCGCGCGCCGCCTCGTGGCGCTGCACGACGGCACCATCACGGCCTTCAGCGCCGGCGCGGGCAAGGGCAGCGAGTTCGTGGTGCGCCTGCCGCTCGCCGAAGCGCCGAGGCAGTCCGAGGCACCCGCCAGGCCCGCGCCCACGGGCGACCCCAATGCGCGGCGCATCCTGCTTGCCGACGACAACGTCGATTTCGCCAACAGCCTCGGGCAGATGCTGGCCTCTCGCGGACACGAAGTGCACATCGCCTACGACGGCGCGGAGGCGCTCGCCGAGGCGGACAGGTTCACGCCCGAGATCGCGTTCCTCGACATCGGGATGCCCAAAGTCCACGGATACGAGGTCGCTCGGCGATTGCGGGAAAAGCTCACGACTTCCGAATGCCTGCTGGTGGCGGTGACGGGCTGGGGCCAGGAAGACGATCGCCGCCGGGCCTGGGAAGCGGGTTTCGACCGCCACCTGGTCAAGCCCGTGGATGCCAGGGACATCGAAGCGATCATCAAGGAACTGTGAGTAAATTGATGCTATTTCGAGATAAGCTGCGCAACCACATGATATGTCATTAGTGTCTGGCACGCTACTTGAGCCACGAAGCGCGCATAATTTGTATTATGTCAAATGTTCGCGATGCACTGATTTACTCTCAGGGCGAACCTATCTCCAGCCTCACCGGCCATGGATAGACGCCGGGCGCCGTCCCCGCCTTCAGCGACAACCGATAGCGCAGGCGCATCGGTCCGGGTCGGGCCGATCCAACCATCGAGGGCATTCGAAGGCGCACTCCGCGCGCAGTGACGTGCATTGGCGACGCTAGGCCGTCGATGATCGCTTCGGTGAACGGGCCCGAAACGACGGCCTCGAGCACGCAGCCCCGGCGATCGTTGGACATGAGCGCGAGTGTCGCGCCATTCACCAGGACCACGCCTGCCGCCGCATCGCTCGCGCTCACCTGGATGCTCTGCGGCTGCCCGGTCAGCGCGAAATGTAGGGACGCGGGAATGCGTATGGCGACATCCATCGCGGCACGGGACCCCATCGCGTCGGGACCGCTCGCGATTCCGTGGGCGGCATGCACCATGCCGGCGAAGGAAATCGACACGGCAGCTGCGGCAGCGGATCGCATCGGGCGGACACCTCCAAGGGGAATCAGGTCTCACCGTATCCCGTCGCCACACCCCCGTCCCCACCCGCGCAGGTGAGAAAGCATTTCCAATATTCAGCAAGAATAGGGCCGCTTTGTACCGCCTACGGGCGCCGCTCCGAGTGAAACGCGATTGGCATGGGTTGTGCGTTGTCTTCCAATGAAACGCCTCCTCGGACTCGAGCGCAAACCGCTCCCTTCAACTCTTCACGTGCATCGGAGAGGCCATGAACAAGATCGCTCCGCTATTGACCGCCCTCGCCGGCTGCGACAAGAACAGGACGGGCACGGACACCGGCAGCACCACTACGACGCCCGGCACCAGCACGGCGACCACTACGCCGCAGCCGTCCACCAGCTCCTCGATGCCTCCCAAGTGACGCGACGGGAGCTGCCACGACCGTAAGCGATGCGACCACCCGACGGCCGTGCCCCGGGAACCCGTGGATCCGCGCGTCCATCCCGAGCGCCGCATCGTCGGTCCTCGTGCCGGTGTCGCATAGATGAAGATCGGAAGCCGAACACTCGATCCGCTGCGGGCGTGCGCCCCGCTGCTCGCCTCGCGCTTGCCTCCCGCCCGGTAGCAATCCGCGCGGCGAACTCCCGCCTGCGGAAATTCGTCGGAAGGGCCCTACGGCATGTAGGACTCGACCGACAGCCTTCGATCGCGGGCCGGTTCAACATGAAAAAACTTCTCACGGCAACGAACTTTCTTTCCACTGGGCCGCGTGCCCGGACTTCCCGGCGGGAGCCATCTACCCATGTCCCACATCCTCATTGTCGACGACGACGCGAACACCCGCGAGGCCCTCGCGGCACTGGTATCGGCCGAAGGCTTCACGACGGCCGTGGCCGGGAGCATCGCGGAAGCGCGCATCCAGCTCGTGCGCCAGCGGCCGGACGTGGTGCTCATGGACCTGCGCCTTCCCGACGGCAGCGGCATCGACCTGTTCGAGGACCTGGAGGATCGCTCGTCCATCGAGACCATCCTCATCACGGGGCACGCGAGCGTGGAGAGCGCCGTGGAAGCGTTGCGGCTGGGCGCTTCGGACTACCTCACCAAGCCGGTGAACCTGCAGCGGCTGAAGGCCGTGCTTTCGCGCGTACCGAAGAGCGGCGAGCTGCGCGCCGAGATCGGGGCGCTGCGCGACGAGCTGTCCCGGCTGGGGCGCTTCGGCCGCCTCGTGGGGCGCTCCCCCCCGATGCAGGTGGTCTACGACAAGATCGCGCGGGTCGCTCCCACGGAAGCCACGGTCCTCCTTCTGGGCGAGAGCGGCACCGGCAAGGAGATCGTGGCGCGCGCGATCCACGAGCTTTCGCGGCGGCGCAAGCATGCGTTCCTCGCGATCAACTGCGGCGCAATCTCCCCCAACCTGATCGAGAACGAGATGTTCGGGCACGAGCGCGGCAGCTACACGGGCGCCGATCGCCAGCACAAGGGATACTTCGAGCAGGCCGACGCAGGCACCCTCTTCCTTGACGAGATCACCGAGATGCCCCTCGAGTTGCAGGTGCGCCTGCTGCGGGTGCTCGAGACAGGTACGCTGATGCGCATCGGCACGTCGCGCGCGATCGCCACCGACGTGCGCATCATCGCCGCCACGAACCGGGATCCGCGCGAGGCGGTGCGCCAGGGCAAGCTGCGCGAGGACCTCTACCACCGGTTGAACGTGTTCCCGCTCGAGATGGCCCCGCTGCGCAGCCGCGGCGAGGACATCGATCTCATCGCCAACCACTTTCTCGAGGAGATGAACACGGCATGTGGGACACGGAAGAAGTTTGCGCCGGGCGCGATCGCGCGGATGAAACAGCATCCGTGGCCCGGCAACGTGCGGGAACTCAAGAACTACATCCATAGGGTATTCATCATGGCCGGAGAACAAGGACTCGAAGGACCCACGCTCGACGCCGAGCCGATACAGATCGCTGGCGGATCCGCGCTGTCGTCCACGCCCGCGATCACGGTGCCCCTGGGCACCCCGCTGTCGGTCGCGGCGCGGGAGCTGATCCTGTCCACGCTCGAGCATTGCGGGGGCGAGCGCAAGCGCACCGCGGAGATGCTGGGCATCTGCACCAAGACGCTCTACAACCGCCTGCGCGAATACGGCATCCGCGAGGAACACCACCGTCCCGGGATGGGCGACGCTTCGCGCGCTGCATGAGCGCGCGGCCCGCGCCGCAGCCCGCGCGCTCGCGCCCGGGACGCCAGCGCGGGGGCACCACCGACCACTTCCGGCTGATGGCCGATTGTGCGCCGGTGATGATCTGGGTCGCAGGTACCGACCGCAGGTGCGTGTACTTCAACAACCCGTGGCTCGAGTTCACGGGGCGGGCCCTCGAGGACGAGCTGGGCCACGGGTGGACCGGGGGCATCCATCCCGAGGACCGCGAGCGCTGCATCGCGGCGTACGCGCGGGGATTCGGCGCGGCCGCCGCCTTCGAGATCGAATACCGCCTGCGCCACCGCGACGGCGAGTACCGCTGGCTCCTCGCCAAGGGCGCGCCCCTCGTCTCCGAGGGCAGCCTCGGCGGCTTCGTCGGCTCGTGCCTCGACATCACCGATCGGCGCCTGGCCGAGCAGGCGGTGCGCAAGCGCGAAGAGGACTTTAAGACCCTCGCGGACAACATCCCGGACGTGATCGCGCGCTTCGACCGCGACATGCGCTGCCTGTACGTGAACCGCGCGGGCGAGCAGGCGTTCGGGTTGCCGGCCGGGGATCTCATCGGCCGCGTGCGCGACGCGATCGAGCTGCCCGGTTCCATGGCGGCGTCCCTCGCCCGCGCGGCGGCCGGAGCGTTCGCGGGCGGATGCGAGGAGCGCTTCAAGTTCCGCGCCGACGCCAGTGGGCAGCGGCGGCATTTCTCCGGGCGCGTGATCCCGGAGCGCGGGGCCAACGGATCGGTCGAGGCGGTGCTCGTCATCACCTGCGACGACACGGCGCGGGAGGTGGAGGAAGAGCGCAGGGCGGAAATCCTCGCGCGGGAGCGAAACGCCCGCGCCAACGCGGAATCGGCCACGCTCGCCCGGGACCAGTTCCTCGCCATCGTCTCCCACGAGCTGCGCTCGCCGCTCAACGGCATCAAGTGCTGGACCCACGTGCTGGAGAACCAGCTGCGGGATGCCCAGCCATCGGTGCGCCGGGCGCTCGCGGGAATCATGACGGGCGTGGAGCACCAGGTGCGCCTCATCGATGACCTGCTCGACGTGACGCGCGCCATGAGCGGCAACCTGGGACTCGCCAAGCAGCCCATGCCGCTGCTGCCGGTGCTCGCCGACGCCGTCGAGAGCCTGCGGGCGCTCGCGCTCGAGAAGGGCCTGCACATCGTCACCGACTACGGCATGGGAGCGCGGGAGATCCACGGCGACCCGGACCGCGTGCGCCAGATCTTCGTGAACCTCGTGACCAACGCGGTGAAGTTCACGCCGCCGGGCGGCACCGTGCGGATCGGCGCGGCCGCCGAGGGACCGATGGCGCGCATCGAGGTGCGCGACGACGGCGCGGGCATCCCTCCCGAGTTCCTTCCCTATCTCTTCGATCCCTTCCGCCAGTCCGACCAGGGTTCGAGCAGCCGCCGCCACGAAGGCCTCGGCCTGGGCCTCGCGCTCGTGCAGCGCCTGGCACAGCTGCACGGAGGACATGTCACCTGCGAAAGCGACGGCGTGGATCGCGGCGCGACCTTTCGCGTCTACCTGCCGCTGCGGCGGGACTCCGGCACGCACGTGGCGATGGCCGACGACCGGCCCGGCGACGACCTCGCCGTGGCGCTGCCTTCCCTCTCGGGCATCCGGGTGCTGCTGATCGACGACCAGCGGGACGCCCGCGAGTCCCTCGCCGCGCTGCTCACGCAAGCCGGCGCGCAAGCGGAGGCATGCGCTTCGGCCCAGGAGGCGATGGCGCACCTCGCCATGGACCGCGGGGAGGATGCGCCGGAGGTGATCGTGTGCGACATCGCGATGCCGGAAGAGGACGGATACGCGACACTCAAGCGCATCCGGGCGTGGGAAGCCGCCCATCCCGGACACCCACGCCGTCCGGCCGTGGCGCTATCCGCGTTCACGCAGCGCGAGGACCGCATCCGTGCCCTCTCCGAGGGATTCCAGATGCACCTCGCCAAGCCGGTGGCGCCCGCCGAGCTCGTGATCGTGATCGCGAGCGTGGCCCGTGGCATGCGCATGTGAAGGGCACGGATGTGGCGGGAATATGGCCCGAAACCCTTTTGCGGGAGCGTGGTCGTATGAAATCCAAGCAGACTCAAGGGCTCGCCGCGCTCGTGAGCGAGCCGCCGACGAGAGGAACGATCACATGCCCAGGGAACTCTGGAAGGGCGCCATCCGCTTCGGGCTGGTGCACATACCGGTCTCGCTCTTCCCGGCCGAGCAGGCCGAGGAGCTCACCACCCTGCGCTACGCCGCGCAGCTGCGCCCGGCGAAGGCGAAGCATGCCCCGCGCGAAGCCGAGGTGATCGACTTCGCCAAGCTGCTCGAGCGCAGCCTCGCGGCGAAGACGCGGCGCAAGGCGGCGGGCGGACGCGCGCCGAGCCACCATCGGCGCGCCGCGTAGTGCGCGGGGCCTCGCGCCGATGAGCGCGGCGCAGACAGGGTCCGCCGTCGTCGCGGGGGTGAGGATCAGCCATCCACAGCGCGTGCTCTTCGACGAGCTGGGCCTCACGAAGCTCGCGCTGGCGAAGTACTACGAGAGCGTGGCCGAATGGCTGCTGCCGGAGCTGCGCGACCGGCCGCTCTCCCTGGTGCGTTGTCCGCAGGGTCCGGGTGAAGGATGCTTCTACCAGAAGCACATCGACAAGGCGTGGTCGGCGCAGATCGACCGCGTGCCGATCCGGGAAAACGACGGCGAAGGCATCTACGCCATGGCCCATTCCGCGGCCGCCGTCGTGGGCCTCGTGCAGAAGGGCGTGATCGAGCTGCACGTGTGGGGCGCGACCACGCGCGACCTGGCCGAGCCCGATCGCATGGTCTTCGACCTGGACCCGGATCCCGCCGTGCCGTGGCGCGAAGTGATGGCGGCCGCCCGCCTCACCCGCGATCGGCTGGACGACCTGGGGCTCGCGTCGTTCGTGAAGACATCGGGGGGCAAAGGGCTGCACGTGGTGGTGCCGCTTTCGCCGCGCCATTCCTGGGACGAGGTGAAGGATTTTTCCCGCGCGCTCGCCGATTCGATCGCCGCCGACGAGCCGCAGCGATTCACCGCCAGGATGGCCAAGCGCGAGCGTCCGCGCCGCATCTTCATCGATTACCTGCGCAACAGCCCCGGCGCCACGACCGTCGCGGCGTATTCCGTGCGCGCGAGATCCGGCGCGCCCGTATCCACGCCGCTGCACTGGGACGAGCTGGGCGGGCGCATGAAGCCCTCCTCGTACCACGCCGGCAATGTCGTGCGCCGGCTGAAGGGCCTGCATTCCGATCCGTGGAAGACGCTGCGCCGCACGGCCCAGACCCTCACCGCGCCGATGAAGCGCAAGCTCGGAATCTCCCCATGACCACCACGCGCGCCCACATTCCCACTCCGGAACCGCCCCAGGATCAGCAGCCGCAGCCACAGCCCCCGGGGCCGCCC
>JAAOZZ010000016.1 GCA_012274175.1 Betaproteobacteria bacterium | reverse complement strand
GCGGTGGGACCGCGCCTCGTGGCGACCGCTTCGGCCGCGGCGCAAGGGGCGCTCGTGGCGCTGGCAGCGGCAACTGCCGGCACCGTCGCCGCCCATCGCCCATGGGCCGACGAGGTACGCGCCGCCATCGCCTATCGCCCGAAGCAATGGGACGCGCCGGCGCCCGTCGCGCCCGGCCGATTGCACCCGGTGCAGGCGACCCGTCCATTGCAGGCGCTGCTCGACGCGCACGAAGACGCGGTGCTCGTGTGCGACGGCGGCGAGTTCGGACAATGGGCCCAGGCATGCCTGCGTGCGCCCCATCGCGTGATCAACGGCGTGGCCGGGTCGATCGGCGCCGGAATTCCCTACGCCCTCGCCGCGCGCCTCGCGCAGCCCGATGCCCCGGTGGTGGCGCTCCTGGGCGATGGCACCTTCGGATTCCACCCGGCGGAGATCGACACGGCGGTGCGCTACGGCCTGCCGTTCCTCCTCGTCGTGGGCCACGACGCGCGCTGGAACGCGGAGTACCAGATCCAGCTCCGGGATTACGGAATGCAGCGCACCGTCGGCTGCGAGCTCCTGCCCACGCGCTACGACCGCGTGGCCGAGGCCTTCGGCGGATACGGCGAGCTCGTGACCGAGCCCGGCGCGCTCCTTCCCGCCGCGTACCGGGCGCTCGCCTCGGGACTGCCCGCGTGCCTCAACGTGGCGATCGAGGGCCTCGCCGCGCCCAACATCAAGCGGTGAGCGAAGGCCCGGCGTCCTGGGGTCGCGGCCTGGTCGCGATCACGGTCCGGAAGCGCTTTACCGTCCCCCCGGGCGCATCGAACGATTGGGAGAACCCGCGCGGCGCGACCCATCCGGCGAACTCGCGATCGAGGTCGTCCGGCTTCCAGAGGCAATAGTCCTCCGCACCGAACATCTCGCGATAGGAAGTTCCCTCGACCAGGACATTCACCGCCATGGCGCCGCCTGGGCGAACCCACGCCTGCCACTTGCGCAGCAGCGCCGCCGCGGTGGCGCAATCGAAGAACATGAGCAGCCCGATCGAGACCACCGCGTCGAAGGTGCATGCAGTCTCGTAAGTCCGGGCGTCGGCCACCTGGGCGACCACCTGCGCGCCCGCCGCGCGCGCACGATCCCCCAGGGACGCGATGCCGGCGGTGCTCGCGTCGAGCGCGATCACGCGGCAACCCCGGCCCGCCGCGGCGAGCGCGAGGTTGCCCATGCCGCAGCCGATGTCGAGCACGTCGCCTTGCAGGTGCGGCAGGACCGCCAGCTCGAACGGATTCAGTGCGTATTCCCCGGAGCGCGCCTGGCGCTCGAACTGGCGCTCGAAGAACGCGACCGAGGGACTCGAGGTCATGGAGCCGCGTTGCGCGGGCAGGCGAGGCGTCCTAGCCGCCGCGAACCAGGAGCACCGGCACCTTCGCAAGCCGCACCACCTGCTCCGCGTCGCTGCCGAGCACCAGCCGGCGCACCCCGCGGCGCCCGTGGGTGCCCATGACGATCAGCTCCGCGCGCCACTTCGTCGCTTCCTTCAGGATCGAATCCGCGGCGGGTCCCGACATCGATTCGTAGATCGCCGAGTCGGCATCGACGCCCGCCTTCACGGCGGTGCGCAGCCCGCGCTCGAGCAGCGTGCGCCCGCTGCGCACGAGCGCGGCCACCACGGGCTCCAGGTCGACCCCGGCTTCCGCGCCGCCGAGGACCACGGCCTCGTCGACGACGTGGACCAGGCGCAGCTTCGCGCCCTGGTCCTTGGCGAGGGCCACGGCCTCGCGCAAGCCTCGCACCGACGTGGCGCTTCCGTCCACGGGCACGAGAATTCTGCGGTACATGGTGGTGTTCCTCCTCACGAATGCGTGGGATCGATGTTACACGCCCGCGTGCTCAGGAGACCGCGAGGTAGGCCGCGAGGAGCAAACCCGTCACCGCGATCGCCACCCCGACGAGCAGGGCGAGGCCGGGCACCGCGGCGCTGGGGCGATCCACGGCGGGAATCGAGCGCACGAAGCTCTGGTGGTTGTGCGCGGCGCCGAGGATCGCACCCGCGCCGAGGATCACGAGCGCGATGCCGATCACGCTCGAGATCCCGTGAGGCCGCGGGAGCATGGCGGCCGTGCCCGCCGCCGAGGAGCCGGCCGCGGAAAACGATACCAGCGCGAGGAACAACCCGAACTTCGCGACCACGAAGCCCAGCCCCATGACGGTGATGCCCGTGCGAATCCACGCGAGCAGGGTCCTTTCGGAGGCGAGGAAAACCCGCGGGTCAGACATCGCCGCGCTCACGTCCGCAGCACGAACGGATCCTGCACCTCGTCTCCCAGCTCGCACCACACGCTCTTCGTCTGCAGGTACTGGTCGACGGATTCGATGCCGTTGGCGCGGCCCAGGCCGCTCGACTTGTAGCCGCCGAAGGGCGAGTTGAACGTGAGCGCCCGGTACGTGTTGATCCATACCGTTCCCGCCTGAAGCTTGCGCGCCATGGTATGGGCACGGCGGATGTCCCGGGTCCACACGCCCGCGGCGAGTCCGAAGCGCGTCCCGTTGGCGAGCCGCACGACTTCGTCATCGTCTCGGAAGGGCGTGAGGCAAAGCACCGGACCGAAGACTTCCTCCTTCATGATGTGGTTGTCGGGCCCCGCGTGGTGCAGGATCGTGGGCTCGAAGAAGAACCCTTCCTCGAATCCGGCCACCGCGGCGCGCCGTCCTCCGCAGAGCAGCTCGGCCCCCTCGTCCACGGCGCGCTCGATCATGCGCCGGTCCTTATCGAGCTGCATCGTCGTCGCGACCGGTCCCATCTGGGTCTCGGCGCGCAGGGGATCGCCCAGGCGGATGCCGCGCGCGCGCCGCACCAGCCGCTCGCGCATCGCGTCGTACACGCTTTCGTGCACGTATGCGCGGGAGCCCGCTACGCAAGTCTGGCCCGCCGCGGCGAAGATGCCGGCCAGCACGCCCGCCTCCGCCTGGTCGAGGTTCGCGTCCCCGAACACGATATTGGGACTCTTGCCGCCCAGCTCCAGCGTGCACCCGGCGAGGCGCGCGCCGCACTTGGCGGCGATCGCCTTGCCGCCGGCCTCGCTGCCCGTGAAGGAGATCTTCGCGACCCCCTCATGCTCTACCAGCGCTTCTCCCGCCTCGCGTCCGCCCGTCACCACGTTCACCACGCCCGGAGGAATTCCCGCTTCCTCGGCGAGGCGCGCGAGCTCGAACGCGGAGGCCGACGTGACCTCCGAGGGCTTGAGCACGATCGTGTTCCCCGAGGCGAGCGCGGGCGAGACGCTCATGATCGTGAGGAACGTGGGCGAGTTCCACGGCACGATGACGCCGATCACGCCCAGTGGCTCGCGCAGCGTGTAGTTGAGCACGCTCGCGCGCTCGAGCGGAATCACCCGGCCCTCGATCTTGTCGGCGAGTCCCCCGAAGTAATAGAGCCAGTCCTTGACCGCCTTCGCCTGGGTGCGCATCTCCGCCAGCAGCTTGCCGTTCTGCTGCGTCTCGATGGCGGCGATCTCTTCAGCGTGCTCCGCGATCCGGTCTCCCCACGCCATGAGCAGCCTGCCCCGGCGCGTGGGCGAGAGCTTCGACCACGGTCCATGGGAAGCCGACATCGCCGCCTGGACGGCACGGTCGACGTCCGCGCGGCCCGATTCCGCGAACCGCCCCCAGACTTGCCCGGTGGTCGGGTTCACCGAGGAGAAGCGGCGCCCTTCGGAAGGCGGGATGCGCTCCCCCGCGATATGGTTGTCGAACGTGCGGTCGCGGG
>JAAOZZ010000015.1 GCA_012274175.1 Betaproteobacteria bacterium | reverse complement strand
TGGCTTTCGGGGATCTGCCTGCGGCTCACCCAGGCCCAGGTGGGCGCGCTCGCGAGCCTTCCGGTGTTGTTGCTGTCCCTGGCCGCGGTGCCGGGCGCGGTGCTCATCGCCCGCTTCGGCGCGGCGGCGGCGCTCACCGGTGGGATCCTCGTCGCGGGCGTGGGCTCGGCGCTGCGCGGAGCCTCGGTGGACGCGGCCACGCTCTTCGCCGCCACCTTCGCGATGGGGATCGGGATCGCGATCATGCAGCCGGCGCTGCCGTCGATTGTGCGCGAATGGCTGCCGAGCCGCATCGGCCTCGGCACCGCTGTCTATTCCAACGGCCTGCTCGTGGGCGAGGCCCTGAGCGCGTCGCTCACCATCCCCGTGGTACTGCCGCTCGTGGGCCACGACTGGCGGATGAGCTTCGTCGCGTGGTCGCTTCCCCTTTTCGCGATCGCAGCGATCACCGGGTGGTACGGCCTGCGCAGGCGTGGGCGCGCGGCTCCCCACGGCCCCCGGCAGCGGCTGTGGTGGCCCGACTGGCGATCCCCGCTCACGTGGCGGCTGGGGTTCATCGCGGGAGGGTGCTCGAGCCTTTACTTCGCGACCAACGCCTTCCTTCCCGACTACCTGCGCCACATCGGCCGCGGCGACCTGATCGGTCCCGCGCTCTCGGCGCTCAACTGGACCCAGATCCCGGCCTCCCTCTTGCTGCTCGCCTTCTCGGGGCGGCTCATGCTGCGGCGCTGGCCGTTCATCGCCACGGGAGCGCTCGCCAGCGTCGCGATGGCGGGACTCATGATCGCGCGCGGCGCTTGGATCGTGGCCTGGTCGGGCGTCATCGGCTTCTGCACCGCCTTCGTGCTGATCCTCACGCTCGCGCTGCCTCCGATGCTCGCGGATGCGAGCGACGTGCACCGGGTCTCCGCCGCGGTGTTCTCCATCGGCTACCTGTGCGCGATCGTGACCCCGGTGTTGGGCGGCTTCGCCTGGGACGCCACGGGCATGCCCTGGACCGCGTTCCTGCCCGCGGCGCTGTTCGGGGCCGTGATCATGGTGCTCGCGATCGAGCTGGACCTGGCCCCGGGAACGCGTGCGGCGCGGACTTCCCCGTGAATGGGGAGCTCCACCTGACCGGGCGCGAAAGGCCGATAATGGGCCGTCCATACCGGAGGAGAATTCCATGAACAAGACCACGCTGTGGGTCGCCACCCTCACCGCTTCGGTGGTACTGGGGGGCCTTTCGATGCGGGCCCATGCGGATCCCGTTGCCGGCGCGCTGATCGGCGGAGGAATCGGCGCGGCCATCGGCGGCCCGCCGGGTGCCGCGGTGGGCGCGGTCCTCGGCAGCATCGCGGGCTCCGATCCGTACTACGACCGCCGCTACTACGATCGCGGCTACGATCGCGGCTACTACGCGCCCGAACGCTACGAGCGTCCCTACGGCGGACCGGCGTACGAAGCGCCCGTGTACGGCGGCCCCGCGTATTACGCGCCTGCGCCGCGCTACTACGCGCCGGGTCCGGTCTACTACGCGCCGCCGAAGTACTACGCGCCGCCGGTCTATTACAGTGGCTATCGCGGGCGCGGATATGCGCCGCGGCAAGAGGTCCATCGCCGCTACGAGGAACGGCGCCACTGGCGCGACCGCTAGCCGGCCGCGGGGCGCCTAGTCGACCGGGATCTCCAGCTCGCGGTATCCCACGCGGCAGCTCCCGACCCTCACCGCGAGGCGTCCCTTGCCCTCGGTGACCAGGGTCACGAACTTCTCGTGCACGTTGCCGCGCGTCCACGGCGCGAAGATGCTGATGCCGCTGTAGAGTCCCTGGCCCCAGCCGTCCAGGTGCCCCAGCTCGATCACCGATTCCATCGGCGCCCCGAGCTGCAGGCCTCCCGAGCATTGCGTCGTAAGGCGCAACGGCTCCGCGTGGGGCAGCTTCCTCGCGGAGTTGAGCCCGTAGGTGCCCAGGTAGCCTCGGTTGGCGATGCGCAGCTCGATGCGCGTCAGGTTCTTGCCGAGGACGTCGCGCTTCGCCACTTCCACCGTCACCCGCGGCAGTAGCGCCGCCACGCGAAGGAACGCAGCACTGTGCTGCGCGCACACCTCCGCCAGCTTTTCGAACGGCGGGTTCGAGATGCCGACCAGCAGGTCCAGTCCTCCCACCTCGACCTCACCCAGCTGCGGGTGCCGGCATTTGCGCCACGCCTTGAAGACGCGGCCGCGATTCACGTCGCGGTCCCACTTCGCGAGCGCCACGAAATCCTTGCGATCGAGCCTCGTGTAGTGGTCGACGAAGGGTTTCTTCACCTCCACGCCCACCTGCCGGAAGAGGTCCCAGAGCTCGATCACGTACGCGAGCGCGCCGCGCTGGTGGTAGGCGTACTCGGTGAGGTCGCCTTTCAGCGGCGTCTCCGGCTCGTAGAGGAACTCGTGGAAGCCGCTCACCGTGGGATAGCCTGTGAGCTCCTTCGCCCACGCCTCGACCTGGCGATACACCGCGAGGTCGCCCTGGTCCATCTTGTGGTCGGGCTTGTCGCCCAGGGGGCGGATCAGCACGCCGCCGAAGGTGTGCAGGTTCAACCAAGCGAAGATGTTCGGATGCTCCGCGGCGAACGCGAGCACCGCGCGCGTCTCGGGAGCGCTGCCCGGATAGTCGCCCGCGCCCACCTGCTCCGGCTCCGGCGCCCACTGGTAGGGGAAATTGCGGTTGAAGTCGTACTGATTGTCGGAGAGGAAGTATGGATCGGGGATGCGCCGGCCGTCGAAATTGGCGATGCGTCCCTCGGGATAGAGCTTGTAGTACGGCGGCGGATCCTCGGGCATGCGCGGGACCATCACGCCAGGAAACTCGCCGAGCTCCACCAGCTCGCCGTCCTCGCACGCCTGGCGCATGAAGCCCATGGTGCCGTCGCCGTCGACGTCGGCCGCTTCCCAGTAGGCGTGGCCCTTGTGGGCCCGGCGGTCCACGGGACTCGAGCGCACGTAGCGGCCGGTCTTCATCACCGCCTCGGCGCCGTCGGGCGAGATGCGCGGGACGATGTAGAAGAGCGTGTCCCGCAGCGCATCAGCCATGTGGGCGGGCAGCTCGTTGCCGGGACTCTCGCGGCCCATGTGCAGCGCGAGCACGTCCTCGGCGATCGCGAGCGCCACGCTCGAGCCGCAAAGCTCGGAGGCGTGCATGTTGCCGTCCACCCAGACGGCGGGGCGCGCCTCATCGGGATCGCGCCCGATGGTGAGCAGCGGGATGTCGCGCCCTTCGGGGGTCTTGCCCAGGGAAGAGAGGCGCGCGAGACCGGGGTGGCGCTTCGCCCACTCCTGGAGCTGGCCCATGAGCTCGGCGTAATCGGGATAGCGGGTTCGGAACATGGCGTGGGAGGAAAAAGGGGAAGTCGGCCCCGGGAGGATATTATCTTTCCGAACTCTCCGCGAAAGGTATTCCATGCCCCGCCCCATCCTCGACGAAGCCCACGTCCATCCCGCGATCCGCGAGACGGTCGCCTCGCGCCACGTGGGCATCCTGCGCGAAGTGCAGGAGGCGATCGCCGCCAACGACGTCGTGGTGGTCGGCATGGCGCAGAACCCCTTCCCGCGCAGGGCGCGCCGCACGCTGGAAGCCGCGGGCATTCCCCACAAGTACCTCGAGTACGGGAGTTACCTGCGCGAGTGGCAGCCGCGCCTCGCGCTCAAGATGTGGACCGGCTGGCCCACCTTCCCCATGGTGTTCGTGAAGGGCGTCCTGGTGGGCGGGGCGGGCGATCTCGAGAAGCTGGTGAAGAGCGGCGAGGTGAAGCGGCCCGGATAGGCGGGCACGAGCCGGTAGAATTCGGGGATGCGTTCGCGCGCCCCCAAGGTTCTCTACGCCGCCGCCGCGCTCCTCGTGCTCGCGGCGGGCCTCGCCGCCGCTCCCGGCGCTCGTGCGGCGATCCTGCGCTACGCCTCGCAGTTCGATCCCGGCACCATGGATCCGCACGCGATGGCCTCGGTCTACAACAACCGCGTGCTGAGCCAGGTCTACGAGACCCTGGTGGGGCGCGACGAGGGCTTCCGGCCCGAGCCGCGCCTGGCGCTCTCGTGGACGCCCATCGCGGGCGAAGGCTGGCGCTTCAAGCTGCGCCCGGGCGTGAAGTTCCAGGACGGAACCCCGTTCGGCGCCGACGACGTGGTCTTCAACATCGGGCGCGCCCTCTCGCCCACTTCCGCGTACAAGGCCGCGCTGCCCAACGTCACGGGAGCGCGCAAGGTGGACGCGCTCACGGTCGACATCCTCACCTCCCAGCCCACGCCGTCGCTGCCCCTCACGCTCACCAACCTGCGCCTCATGAGCAAGGCGTGGTGCGAGAAGCACCACGCCGAGAAACCCCAGGACTACGGCGCCAAGGAAGAGACCTACGCGGCCCGCCACGCCAACGGCACCGGACCCTATCGGCTCGCGCGCTGGGACCCCGACGTGAAGACGGTGCTGCTCGCCAATCCCGGCTACTGGGGAAAGCGCGGCAACGTGACCGAGGCGCAGTACCTGGTGGTCACCCAGGCGGCCACGCGGGCGGCGGGACTCATCTCGGGCGAGATCGACCTGGTGATCGACCCCGCGGTGCAGGACATCCAGCGGCTCTCCCGCACGCCGGGAATCACGGTGGCGCAGGCCACGAGCCTGGGCTCCCAGTTCCTGGGTTTCGACCAGGCGCGCGCCCGGCTGCTGCACGGCGATGCCGGCGACCGCAATCCATTCCGGGACGTGCGGGTGCGCGAGGCGGTGCGCTTCGCGATCAACCTGCCCGCGCTGCGATCGAAGATCATGCGCGGCGCGAGCTCCATCGGACGCGCGATGTATTCGCCCGCGGTGGACGGCTACGATCCGAGCTTCGACCGCCTCGGGCCCTACGATCCCGCGCGTGCTCGGGCGCTGCTGAAGGAAGCGGGATATCCCCGGGGCTTCGCGGTGGACCTCGACTGCAGCGCGGAGCAGCCGGCGGATTCCATCTGCCAGGGCTTAAGCGGAATGCTTTCCCAGGTGGGCATCCGCGTATCGTACCGGCCGCTGCCCTTCAACCAGCTCCTGCCGAAGCTCATCGCGCGGGACACGAGCCTGTACGTGATCGGCTGGACGCCCGCCACCGCCGATGCCGAGGGCGTGCTGCTTCCCCTCGTGCATTCCCGCGGCGGGCCGGGCGTGGGCGAATACAACTTCGGCGGCTATTCGAATCCCAAGGTGGACGCGCTGATCGACCGCGGGCGCGTGGAGTTCGATCCCGCGAAGCGGCGCGCGCTCTTCATCGAGGCGACGAACGCGCTGGATGCCGACGCGGCGGTCGTGCCCCTGGTCTATCGCAACGTGGTCTGGGCGATGCGCGGCAACGTGAAGGCCCTGCTGCGGCCCAACGACATCCTGGACCTGCGCTTCGTGAACGTGCGGTGAGCCGCTAGCGGCGCGGCCGCGGCGCAGGAAGGTACCCGGCGCGGTCCAGCGCGGCCTGCTCCACCACCTGCGCGGTGTCCATGATCGGACAGGCGCCGAGGGATTCGATTGTCGTGCGCAGCGCGGGCCGCTTCGACCGGCTGTGCTCGCCGGTCTTCGGGTCGACGATCTCGAAGTGGTACACCACCACGCTTCCCATGGTTCGGCTCGTTGTAGGAATTCTGGAGGCAGGATAACCACGGGCGGGGAATCGGCACAAATTTCAATTGGAACGGCCCGTTCGGATCATGGCGCGGCCGGCACGGTTTGCGCTCGGGGTTGTAAGCTGGCATAGGCCAAACGAAGCAGGAGCGACGCCATGAAGGTCCTCGAGCAGCTGTCCGCGATGCTACTGGAGGAACGGGAAGCGCTCCTCGCCCAGTGGCGCTCGAAGGTGCGCGAAATTCCCGCGGCGCGGGCCCTCGACGTCCCCGCCCTCAACGACCACCTGCCGAGCCTGGTGGCGGAGCTCGCCGAGGCGCTGCGGCGCAGCGACCCCGAAGGTGTTCCGGAGGGCGCGGTGAGCTCCCCGCCCGCCCACGGCGAGCAGCGCTACGACGACGGGTTCGACATCGAGGAGATCGTGGCCGAGTACGCGATCCTGCGCAGCTGCGTCCTCGACCTCGCCGAGCGGCACGGTGTCGCGATGCAGGGCAAGGCCGTCCACGTGCTGAACGACGTGCTCGACGGGGCGATCGGCGCGGCGGTCAAGACCTTCGCCGAGCGCCAGGCGATCGAGGTGCAGCGCCGGCGCGAGGAGTACCTCGCGTTCGTGGCGCACGACCTGCGCACGCCGCTTAACGCGATCTCCCTGTCCACCCACATCCTCGAGCTGCGCTGGCCCGACGGCAGCACCGATCCCGGCACCGGGAAGATGCTGAGGACGCTGCGGCGCAACGCGCGCCACCTCGAGGGGCTGGTGAACAACATCCTCAAGGAGAACACCCACCTGCTCACCGAGCTCGGCATCAAGCTCGAGCGCCGCGCCTTCGACCTCTGGCCGATGGTGGAAGGCGTGCTGCAGGACCTGCAGCCCATGGCCGCGGACAAGCGCACGCGCCTCGTGAACGAGGTGCCCGACGACCTGGCGGTGTTCGCCGACGCGAGCCTGCTCCGGCGCATCTTCCAGAACCTCGTCGCCAATGCGATCGCGCACACCGCGGACGGCACGGTGGCCATCGGCGCGAGCGGCGGCTCCGGCGCGCCGGTGCAGTGCTGGGTCGCGGACGACGGCGAGGGCATCGCGCCGGAGCGCATCGGGAAAGTGTTCGAGGCGCTGGAGACCGACCAGCGCGGCGACGGCGTGGGGCTCGGGCTCGCGATCGTGAAGACCTTCGTCGAGGCGCACGACGGCAAGGTGTGGGTGGAAAGCACGCCCGGTAGCGGCTCCACCTTCCGCTTTACCCTGCCCGCGGCGCTCGCGCAGGGCACCTGAGGAACTACGGGGCCATGTGCGCCTCGAAGAACTTCTCCATGGCCTCGTAGAAGTCGAACTGGTTCTCCTCGTTGTGGAAGCCGTGGCCCTCGTTGTCCTTCACCATGTACTGCACCGCCACGCCGCGCTGCTTGAGCGCCTCCACCACCTGGTCGCTCTCGGCCTTGTTCACCCGCGGGTCGCGCGCGCCCTGGGCGATGAAGAGCGGCGTGCGGATCCGGTCCACGTGCATCACGGGCGAGGTCGCCCGCAGGCGCTCGGCGTCCTTCACCGGGTCTCCCACCATCTCGTGGAACTTCGGCATGAAGGGCTTCCAGTACGGCGGGATCGTGTTCATGAACGTGAAGAGATTCGAGACTCCCACGTAGTCCACCGCCGCGGCGTACAGGTCCGGCGTGAAGGTCACGCCTGCGAGCGTGGCATACCCGCCGTAGCTTCCGCCGTAGATGCCGATGCGCTTCGGGTCGGCGATGTGCTGGTCGACGAGCCACTTCACCCCGTCGGTGATGTCGTCCTGCATCTTGAGGCCCCACTGCCCGAAGCCCGCCTCCCAGAACCGGCGGCCGTAGCCCGTCGAGCTGCGGTAGTTCATCTGCAGCACGCAATAGCCGCGGTTGGCGAGGAACTGCACCTCGGGGTTGAAGCCCCACGCGTCCCGCGCCCACGGGCCGCCATGGGGGTTCACGATGCAGGCGAGGTTGCGGGGATGCCGCCCCAGCGGGAGCGTGAGGTAGCCGTGGATCGTGAGCCCGTCGCGGCTCGTGTACCGGACGGGCTTCATGTACGACATGTCGCTCTCCGGAAGCTTTGGATTGATGTCCGCGAGCTTCGATAGCGTGTCGCCCTTCGCGTCGTAGATGTAGCGCGCGCCCTCGGTGCGGTCGTTGAACGCCGCGACGATGAACTTGTCCTCCGCCCGGGTGGCGCTCTGGATGTTGAACTCCATGCCCGGCAGCTTCTCGTGCAGCCGCGCGAAGATGCGCTCGGCGTACGGATCGAAGAACTTGCGCTCGGTCTTTTCCTTCACGTACTCCGCGTAGGTGAGCCGCTTGCGCGCGCGCGACCAGTTGGCCCCGCCCACGTCGACGTCGGGATCGGCGAAGAGCACCTGCTCGGCGTCGGGGCGCCGCGGGTCCACCAGCACCAGCGCCTGCTTGTCGCGCCCGCGGTTGCTCACCATGTAGACCTCGCGGTTGTCCGCGGTGAAGAACGCCGGGTCCACCTCGGTCTTGTAGTCGGTGGTGATGATGGGCTGGAAGGCGCTCGCCTCGTCGGGACGGTAGAGGATGATCGTTTCCAGCCCCGCCGAGCGCACCGCCATGCGCACGTGCCCGTCGTGGTCCGTCTGCCAGCCCACCACGTCACCCGGGTTCTGCGCGACGAGCGTTTCCTTGCCGGTGCCGAGGTCGATGCGGTAGACGTCGAACACCCGGGGATCGCGGCGGTTGTGCTGCACGAGGATGTGGTCCGGATCCTCCGGAAGGTCGTCGAGGATCTGGGCGCGCACCTTGTCGCCCGGCGTGAGGTCGGTGACGGCGCCCGTGGCCACGTCCACCGAAACGACGTGGAAGTTCTCGTCGCCGCCGAAATCCTTCGCGTACAGGATGCGGTCGTTGCCCTTCCAGTAGTAGATGCTGATGTCGCGCGCGGTCTCGTGGGTGAGCTTGCGCGGCTCGCCCACGGGGCGGCTGCCCTCGAGCCCCTGCACGAACACGTTCTCGCGCCGCTTGCCGCCGCCCTCGGCCACGGGCTGCATGAAGCCGAGCGTCCTGCCGTCGTCGCTCAGGCGGAAGTATCCGCGCTCGGGATTGCTGAAGAAGTCGCGCACCGGGAACTGGCGCGGGATCGCGGCCCGGACCTGCGTCGCCACGGGCGGGTTCGTGGTGCATGCCGTGGCGGCGAGGAGCAGCCCGAGGGACGCGAGGAAGGACAGCGCGCAACGCAAGCGGAAGGTCATCGGGAATCCTGGGGGATGGCGTTCGGACCGGGGGTGGGATTGTCCCCGATTTCCGTTCCGCGAGTCGAGCGCGCCGGGTTCAGACAGAATAGGAGCCGTTCGACCCCCCGCGACGCCGGCGACCTTGCCCTATACCGACCATCACCGAACGCCCGTCCGCCGGCCGCCCGCACCGCAGATCCCGCGCCTGGGCCCGATGGACACGCCTTCGATCTGGCAGTTCGTCATCCTGTCCATGGCGCTGCACGCGCTCGCCATCGCGCTCTTCGGCGCGCCCGCGGGAGGCAGCCGCCAGGGACGCGCGATGTGGGGCTCGCTCGAGGTGGTGCTGTTGGGCGCGGTCCCCGAGCTGCAGCCGGAGCTGAAGATCGATCGCGGCCTGGGCACGCTCGTGCGCGCGCCGAAGCCGCGCGCCACGCGCGTGGCGCCGCCGCGTCCGCCCGCGCCCGTGAAGTTGCGCTCCGAGAAGGAAGCCGCGCCCAAGCCCGCGGCGCCCACGCCCGCCGCGCCGCCCAAGGTGGTCCCGCCGGCCCCGCCGCCGCAGCCGGAGCAAACGCCGTTCGTGATGCCGCCGCTCCTCGAT
>JAAOZZ010000163.1 GCA_012274175.1 Betaproteobacteria bacterium | reverse complement strand
GCTTCCCCGCGGAATTCTCCGTCCTCGACGGGGAACACTGAGCGCGCCATGTCGGAACGCGAATCGATGGCCTACGACGTCGTGGTGGTGGGCGCCGGCCCTTCGGGGCTCGCGACCGCGATCCGGCTGAAGCAGCTCGCCGCCGCCGGCGGAAAGGATGTTTCGGTCTGCGTGGTCGAGAAGGGTTCCGAAGTCGGCGCCCATATCCTCTCGGGCGCGGTGATCGATCCGATCGCGCTGGCGGAGCTCTTCCCCGACTGGAAGACCCAGGGCGCGCCGCTCCTGCAGCCGGTCACCGAGGATCGCTTCCTCTTCCTCACGCAATCCGGCTCGTGGAAGGTGCCCGACTGGATGCTGCCCGAGTGTTTCCGCAACCACGGCAACTACATCGCGAGCCTGGGCAACCTCTGCCGATGGCTGGGCACGCAGGCCGAGTCCCTCGGCGTGGAGATCTACCCGGGATTCGCCGCCGCGGAAGTGCTCTTCGGCGACGACGGGCGGGTGCGCGGTATCGCCACCGGCGATATGGGCATCGGCAAGAACGGAGAAAAGACCGCGCGCTACCAGCCCGGCATGGAGCTGCACGGGAAGTACACGGTGTTCGCGGAAGGCTGCCGCGGCAGCCTGGGCAAGATGCTCCAGGCCCGTTTCCGGTTGAACGAGGGTCGCGCGCCCCAGGTCTACGGGATCGGCCTCAAGGAGCTGTGGGAGGTCGCCCCGGAGCGACACGTGCCGGGCCTCGTGGTGCACTCCGCGGGCTGGCCCCTGGACGCCGCCACCTACGGCGGCTCGTTTCTCTACCACATGGAAAACCGCCAGGTCGCGGTGGGATTCGTGGTGGGGCTCGCCTACGCGAATCCGTACCTGAGTCCCTTCGAGGAGTTCCAGCGCTACAAGACGCACCCCGCGATCCGCGGCTACCTCGAGGGCGGCCGGCGCATCTGCTACGGCGCGCGCGCGATCGCCGCCGGCGGGCTGCAGTCGCTGCCGAAGCTCGCGTTCCCGGGCGGGGTGCTGGTGGGCGACGACGCGGGCTTTCTCAACGCTTCCCGCATCAAGGGCACCCACGGGGCGATCAAGTCCGGAATGCTCGCCGCGGAGGCGGCGTTCGCCGCACTCGCCGCCGGGCGCGAGGGCGACCTGCTCGACGCCTACCCCGAAGCGTTTCGCGCGAGCTGGCTGCACGAGGAGCTGCACCGCGCGCGCAACTTCAAGCCGTGGATGTCGAAGGGCCTGTATACCGGGACGGTCATGGTGGGCGTCGACCAGGTGCTTTTCCGCGGCCGGGCGCCCTGGACCCTCACCCACCGCCACGCGGACCACGAGACGCTGCTCCGGAAGGACCAGGCGGCGCCCATCGAGTATCCGAAGCCCGACGGCGTGCTCACGTTCGACCGGCTGTCGTCGGTTTTCGTCTCCAACACCCACCACGAGGAGGACCAGCCGGCCCACCTGCACCTGAAGGATCCGGCCATCCCCACCACTCTCAACCTGCCGGTTTACGCCGGCCCGGAGACGCGCTACTGTCCGGCAGGGGTGTACGAATTCGTGGCCGAGGGTGGCGCGGAGCGCCTGCAGATCAACGCCCCCAACTGCGTGCACTGCAAGACCTGCGACATCAAGGATCCGGCGCAGAATATCCAATGGGTGGTTCCCGAGGGGGGTGGAGGACCGAACTACCCGAACATGTGACGAGCCAACCGGGCGAGTCCCTTCAAAGGAGGCGTCAACATGAAGACCGTGGCCGAACTGCTGAGGACCAAGATCGCACGCGTCGTGACGGTGACTCCGGAGCAAAGCGTGCTCGAGGCGATCAAGGTCCTCGCCGCCCAGGACGTGGGAGCGGCGATCGTGATGTCCGGCCAGAGCCTCGCCGGGATCCTCTCGGAGCGCGACTACACCCGCAAGGTGATCCTCCAGGGCCGCTCGTCGGACTCCACGCGGGTGGAGGAGATCATGACCGCGAACGTGGTGTGCGTGACCCCGCGCACCAAGGCGCGCGAATGCATGGAGCTCATGACCCAGAAGAACATCCGCCACCTGCCGGTGCTGGACGAGGGCCGCGTGGTCGGCATGGTATCGATCCGCGACATCGTGAGCGACATCATCTCCGACCAGGACTTCACCATCGAGCAGCTCGAGCACTATATAAGCGGGCAGTAGCGCGGTAGATCACAGCGGGAACGGCGTTGGAGCGGACGAGGGGCGACGCCGCTCAAGTTCAGCGGGCAATAGCGTGGTAGATGGCAGCGGGAACGGCGTTGGAGCGGACCAAAGGCGACGCCGCTCAACGCCACCGAACAGGCGTGGCTCGCGACACGCAAATACCACCACGGCAATTAAGGGAGCGGCATGTCAGAGCACGGGATTCACGTTCACGGGCCGCACGATCATGCCGTGGAGCACGCGGCGCACAAGGGCGGGATCGGGCAGCAGGTGGCGATCTTCACCGCTGTGCTCGCCACCGTCGGCGCCATCGTGAGCTTCTTCGGCGGCGACACCCAGAACAAGGCGATGCTCTACAAGAACGAGGCGGTGCTCAAGCGCGCCGAGGCCTCGGACCAGTGGAACTTCTACCAGGCGAAGAGCATGAAGCAGAACCTGGCCGAGCTCGCGGCCACGATCAGCGCCGACCCGGCGAAGGCGCGGTCCTACCAGGCCGAGGCGCAGCGCTACGCCGGCGAGAAGAAGGACATCGAGAAGGCGGCACGCGGCCTCGAGGCGCAGGCGCAGCAGTTCAACGAAAAGAGCGAGCACGCCCTGCATCCGCACCACTATCTTTCCATCTCGATGACGCTCTTGCAGATCGCCATCGCGCTCGCGTCGATCACCGTGCTCACCCAGAAGCGATGGCTGCTCGGGGGCGCGGCGTTGAGTGCCTTCACCGGCGCCGTCCTGGGCATCGTCGCCTGGCTCTGACGCCGGCGCCCGCATGCTCGAGGTCCGCGGGCTGGCGAAGGGATTCGGTGCCGGCCCGCCGCTTTTCTCGGGAGTGACGCTCGCAGTCGAGCGCGGCCAGTGGGCGGCGATCGTGGGGGAATCGGGCTCCGGCAAGTCCACGCTGCTGCACATCGTCGCGGGCCTCGACCGCCCCGACCGCGGCGAGGTCATCCTCGACGGCGAGCGCCTCGACTACACCGACGACGCCTCGCTCGCCGTCTGGCGGCGCGCCCACGTGGGCTTCGTGTTCCAGGCGTTCCACCTCCTGCCCTATCTCACGGTGGCGCAGAACGTGGGCCTGCCCCTGGCGCTGCTGGGCGTGGGGCGAGCGGAGCGCGAGCGCCGTTGCCTCGAAGCCCTCGCCGCCGTCGGTCTCGAGGAACTGGGATCGCGCAACCCCGGAACCCTCTCGGGCGGAGAGATGCAGCGCGCGGCCATCGCGCGCGCGGTCGTGCACCGCCCCGCCCTGCTCCTCGCCGACGAGCCCACGGGCAACCTGGACGAAGGCAACGCCGCGGCCGTGCTCGCATGCCTCGCGCAGGCCGTGAAGCGCGCGGGCGCCGCCGCGCTGATGGTGACCCATTCGCCCGTGGCCGCGGCGAGCGCCGATCGCATCCTGCGCCTGTCCCACGGAAGCCTCGCGGACATGCCAGCGGCGCCCGGCCCATGAACCTCGCGCTCGTCGCGATGGTGCTGCGAGGCTCGCTCTTCGCCAATCGCTTGCGCCTGGCGCTCACCGTGCTGTGCATCGCCCTGGGCGTGGCCCTCGCGGGCGCCGTGCACACGGTACATACCTCCGCGCTGGCGGAGATCGACCGCTCCGCCCGTGCGCTGGCGGGCGCCGCGGACGTGGAGATCCGCGGTCCCCATAACGGATTCGACGACGCGCTCTTCGTGGCCGTCGCGCGCCGCGCCGAGGTGCAGGTCGCGAGCCCGGTGCTGGCCGTCGACGCGGCCTTGGCCACGGGCAATGGCGAGACGCTGCGGGTGCTGGGCATCGATGCCTTTCGCGCCGCGCGGCTGCAGCCCGCGTTCCTCTCCGATGCCGCCGCGAGCGGCGCGGGAGCAGCGTCCGCGCTCCTCGATCCCCGCAGCGCGTGGCTTTCACCCGCCGCCGCCGCGCGCCTGCGCCTGCGGCCCGGCGACACGCTGCGGCTGCTCGCGGCCGCGGGCGAACGGGACTTCCGCGTCGCGGGCGTGCTGGGTGGGCTCGCGTCGGGCGGCGCGGTGGCGG
>JAAOZZ010000162.1 GCA_012274175.1 Betaproteobacteria bacterium | reverse complement strand
GCCGCGTGGCGCCGTGCGGTGCGGCCGAGCACGCGCCTCTTCTTCGTCGAGACGCCTGCCAACCCGGTGTGCGAGGTGGCCGACATCGCGGCCCTCGCGGAGATCTCCCGCAAGGCCGGAGCCGTGCTCGCGGTCGACAACTGCATGTGCTCGCCCGCGCTGCAGCGCCCGATCGAGCTGGGCGCCGACCTGGTCATCCATTCCGCGACCAAGTACCTGGACGGCCAGGGCCGCGTGCTCGCCGGAGCCATCGCCGGACGCGCGGACCTCGTCTCCGGCCCCCTCTTCTCGTTCGTGCGCACCGCCGGCCCGGCCATCTCGCCTTTCAATGCGTGGATCTGCCTGAAAGGCATGGAGACGCTGCGGCTGCGGATGCAGGCCCAGTCGGCCCATGCGCTGGACCTCGCGCGCTGGCTCGAGGCCCAGCCCGCCGTCGAGCGCGTCCACTATCCCGGCCTCGAGTCCCATCCCCAGCACGCGCTCGCGATGCGCCAGCAGTCGGCGGGAGGAGCGCTGCTTTCGTTCGTCGTGAAGGGCGGGCGGGAGGCGGCCTGGCGGCTCATCGACCAGGTCCGGCTCATCTCGATCACCGCCAACTTCGGCGACGTGAAGAGCACCATCTGCCATCCCGCCACCACCACCCACGGGCGCATTCCTCTCGCCCAGCGGGAAGCCGCGGGAATCGCCGAGGGCCTCGTGCGGCTGGGTGTCGGCCTCGAGGATCCCGAGGACCTGCGCGCCGACCTCGCGGGCGGACTCGGCGCCGCCTGAGCGATGGGCAAGCCCGACGCGGCGCAGGCCCGGCACGTTTTTCTGATGTGCCCGCCGGAGCACTTCACGGTCGCCTACATCATCAATCCGTGGATGCACGGCAACCTGCGGCGCATCGACCACGCGGTGGCGAGGCAACAGTGGCGCTCGCTCTACGACATCCTCACCGACCGCGCCATCGTGCGACTCGTCCTGCCGCAGCCCGGCTCTCCCGACATGGTGTTCACCGCGAACGCGGGCCTCGTGAAGGGGCGCCAATGCATCGTGTCGCGCTTCCGGTATCCGGAGCGCCAGTACGAGGAACCGTATTTCGCCGACTGGTTCATGGACCGCGGCTACGAAGTCTCGCTCATGCCGCGCGATATCGCGTTCGAGGGCGCGGGAGATGCGCTCTTCGATCGCGCGCAGCAACTCTTGTGGATGGCCCACGGGCATCGCTCGACCCAGGGGGCCTGCGAAGTGCTGAGCGGGCGGCTCGGCGTCGAAGTGGAGCAGCTCAAGCTGGTCGACACGCGCTTCTACCACCTCGACACCTGCTTCTGTCCTCTCGAGGGCGGGTTCCTGCTCTACTTTCCTCCCGCCTTCGACGAGGACTCGCGCGCGCGGATCGAATCCCGGGTACCCCGGTCCAGGCGCATCGCCCTCGATGAGGAGGACGCGCTCGCATTCGCCTGCAACGCGGTGAACATCGACTCGACCGTGGTCGTCAACCGCGGCTCCGCCGCGCTCGTGGCGGCCCTCTCCCACAAGGGCTTCGAGGTGGTGCAGACTCCCTTGTCCGAGTTCATGAAGGCGGGAGGCTCCGCGAAATGCCTCACCTTGCGGCTGGACGAGCCTTGAAGGCCCGCTACGCGGCCTGCCTTTGCGCGGCATTGCCCTGGATGGCGTCGGCCGCGATGTACAAGTGGGTCGACGAGAAGGGGGTCACCCACTATTCGGAATCCGCGCCGCCCGGCGCCAAGGCGACGCGCATCGAGCTGCCCAGCACGCCGGCCCCCGCAGCGCCGAAGGACTCCGTGGAGTCCTGGAAGGAGCGCGACATCGAGTTCCGCAAGCGCCGGCTGGAGAAGGAGCAGGCCGACGATGCCGCCGCGGCCTCGGCGAAGCGCGACGCCGCGGTGCACAAGGCGCAGTGCCTCGAAGCGAGGCGGCGCGTCGACATCCTGCAGCCGGGCCACCCGGTCTACCGCGTGAACGAGCGCGGGGAAAGGGTCTACATGGAAGACCAGGAGCGCGCCGCAGAGATCGACAAATGGAGCAAGTGGGCCGATACGAATTGCGACTCGCGCTGAGGAGCGCCTGGGTCGCCGCGCTGTCGTGCCTCGTCCTTGCGGCGTGCTCCCCGTCCACCGACGTGCCGCCGCCTGAATTGCCGCATTTCGTGGAGCCCGCGGGCCCGCCGCCGCGCGTGGCGCTGGTCCTGGGCTCGGGCGGACCGCGGGGATTCGCGCACATCGGCGTGCTCAAGGTGCTGGACGAGGCCGGCATCCATCCCGACCTGGTGGTCGGGTCCAGTGTCGGGGCCCTGGTGGGGGCGCTCTACGCATCGGGAATCGGCGCGA
The DNA here is from genome assembly GCA_012274175.1 of Betaproteobacteria bacterium. Classification (GTDB taxonomy): domain Bacteria; phylum Pseudomonadota; class Gammaproteobacteria; order Burkholderiales; family Usitatibacteraceae; genus Usitatibacter. Next base: position 3,720 of record JAAOZZ010000162.1, on the reverse strand, counting down.
GCGACCTGGAGCGGATCGCCTACGGCATCAACCTGATCGATTTCTTCGAGGTGCGCACGCTGGTGGGCGGTACCGCGACCGGCAGCGCCATCCAGGCCTACGTGGACGAGCGGGTGGCCGGCCGTCCGATCGAGCAGCTTCGCATCCCCTTCGTCGCGGCGGCCACCCGGGTGCGCGACGGGCACCTCGTCCTTTTCAACCGCGGCGACACGGGGCTCGCCGTGCGGGCTTCCGGCGCGAGCCCGGGCCAATTCGAGCCGGTGCGCGTCGGGGCCGACTGGTATGTGGACGGAGACGAAGCGAGCCCCGTGCCGATCCGCGCGGCACGCAAGCTGGGCGCCAAGGTGGTCATCGCCGTGGATGTCTCGGCGTACGTCGCGGACACACCCCCCGGCGTTCCCCAGGACTGGATCGCCAAGGATGCCCGGCGCGCGAAGCAGGTGGCCTCCGAGGCGCCCGCGGCCGACGTGCTGATCCATCCGGACATCGGTTATTACGCGGGGCACGACGAGGCGTATCGCCACCGCGTGATCGCGATCGCGGAACGGGTCACCCGTGAAGCCCTGCCGAGGATTCGCGCGGCACTCGCGCGCGCTTCGGGACCGATGCCTCAGAACCTGTCGACGGCTCGAATGCCCGCGGGTGTCGCCTCGAGATAGCCGCCCGCCTGGTACCAGTCCTGCAGCACCCACCGGATGCGGTCGCGGCCGTCGACGCGATGCACGTGACGCCCGGGGCGGTGCGTATGGCCGTGGATCATCACGTCGCAACCGGATTCGGCGAACGCGGCCTGCACCGCCGCGGGCGCCACGTCCATGATCTCCTGGGCCGCGTCCTGCTTGGCGCCTTCGCTTTCCTCGCGCATCCGCCGTGCGAGCTCGAGGCGCTCGACGATCGGGCGGGCGAGGGCGGCCCGCTGCCAGGCCGGATCGCGAACCTGCGCGCGAAACGCCTGGTAGCGCACGTCGTCGGTACACAGCGTGTCGCCGTGCAGGAGCAGCGTGCGCGTGCCGTAGAGGTCGATGATGGTGGGATCCGGGATCAGCCGCGAGCCGGTCTCGCGCGCAAAGCGCTCGGCCACGAGGAAATCCCGGTTGCCATGCATGAACCACATCGGCACCGTCGCGGCGGTCTCTCCCAGCCGCGCGGCTATCCGTGCCGGGAACGGCAGGGCCAGGCCGTCATCGCCCACCCAGAACTCGAACAGGTCGCCCAGGATGTAGAGCGCGTCGCTGCCCGGCGCCACCTCGGTGAGGAAACGCTCGAACTGCGCGACGATGGCCGGCCGGGACGGGTCGAGATGGAGGTCGGAGACGAAAAGCGTGCGCCTCAGAGGCACTCCGCCTTCTCGATCATCACCGGCTGCAAGGGCACGTTCTGGTTGCCGCCGGAGTCCCCGGTCTTGACCTTCTTGATCTTGTCCACGGTGTCCTGGCCCTCGACCACCTTGCCGAACACCGCGTATCCCCAGCCCTGGGGGGATTCGCCGCTGTAGTTGAGGAAGTCGTTGTCCTTCACGTTGATGAAGAACTGCGCGGTGGCGGAGTCGCGCACGCCGGTGCGCGCCATGGCGACCGTGTAGTTCTGGTTCTTCAGGCCGTTGGAGCCCTCGTTCTTGATCGGCGCGTTGGTGGGCTTCTGGCGCATGTCCTTGTCGAAGCCGCCGCCCTGGATCATGAAACCGTCGATCACGCGGTGGAAGAGGGTGCCGTTGTAGTGGCCGGACTCCACGTACTTCACGAAATTATCGACGCTCACGGGGGCCTTTTCCTTGTCGAGCTGGATCGTGATCGGGCCCATCGAGGTGGTGAGTTTGACTTTCATCGGTGCGCTTCCTTTCAGGGCGGCGGAGCAGCGCGAGGGCTGCGATTGGGCAAGGGTGGCGAGGGGAACGGCCGCGGCGAGTGCGACGGCGGCGAGGACGGCGGATCGGTGCAGGATCATGGAGGGCGCTCGATGGCGAAGGGAAGGGATCAGGAAACCACCGCCTCGTGCACGATGCGCCATTCGCGGCCCTCGCGGCGCCAGAACTGGCGCTTCACGGTGCGGTTGGAAAGGTTGTTGGACCGGTAGTCCTGGGCGAAAGTGACCATCACCAGGTCCTTCGTGCCGGGATACTCGAACACGCTCAGGTCGCCCACGCCGACCTTGATCCAGGTCTTGCCCGCGTTCACCTTGCGCTTGCGCGCCGTCCACGCGGCGAGGTCGCGCGAGTCGGAGCGGAAGCGGCGCGAGTAGTGGGAGAAATAGCGATTGGCGTCGAGGCTTTCCCAATCGGTGCGCCAGTGCTGGAACGCCGCCATGAAGCTTTCGCGGTCGGCCTGCCAGCGCTTCGCGTCGAGCCACTCGACCGACTGGCCGATGACCACCGGCGTGCGGCTCACGTCCACGTAGCGGGTGAGCTTCGCGAGGTCGTCGTTGGTGAGCACGACGCAGCCGTCGGTGGCCCACGGCGCGCGGCTGTAGGTCTCCGAGGGCGTGCCGTGCAGCCAGATGCCATGGCCCTTGCGCCCGTGCAGGCGATCCCAGTCGTTGGGATAGCTCAGGGGGAACGCGCGGGGGCCGTAGAAGTCGGGGACCTTCTCCTTGTCGGCGACGATCGTGTACACGCCGATGGGGGTCTTCTGGTCGCCCTCGCGCTCCTTCTCGATCCCGAACTTGCCCAGGCTGATGTAGAAGTCCGTCACGTAGCGCGGCCGGCCGCCGTCGTTGGCGTAGACGAAGAGCCGCGAGCGCGAAGTGTCGACCAGCAGCACGTGGGCCTGGTCGGGCGCCAGTTGGATCACCGGTGCCGGAAACGCATCCACGGGCGGCGCGTCGAGGTAGCGCTGCACCCGCGCACGCGCCTCGTCGCGCAGGGGCTGCACGATCGCCGCGGTGGCGGCGTTCGATGCGAAGGCGACGGGCCGTCCCGCGCGGGCCATGAGGAAGTCGCCCTTCACGAATTCCGCGAGGCGGAAGTTGGGATTGTGGGCGAGGGCCTTGTCGATCTCCGCCAGCGCCCGCTTGAACCCGCTCTCCCGCAGCCCCACGATGGCGCGCACGAGCGAGCCTTCGACCTCGTTGGCGAACGCCGGGCCGGCATTGGCGGGCACGAGGCTGCCGTCGGCCAGCGCGGGGGCCGCGGTCGCGACGAAGAGCAGGGCGATGCGTTGCGTGAGGCGAACGCCGATGCGGAAGAAGGCGCTGCGAATCACCCGCCGACGTGCTCCTGCTTGATGAGCCAGCGCTCCCCCGACTTCTCGAGCTTCAAGGTCTTGGTGCTGTTGCTCTTCAGGGTATCGGACCGGTACGACTGGCGCAGCGTCACGGTGGCGTCGTTGCCGTTCACACGCGCCGAGAGGACCTTCACGGTCACCTCGATCGACTTGGGATGCTCGATGCGCTCGGTGCGCTGCTTCTCCCATGCGGCGCGGGAAAGTCCCCCGGGCACCTCGAAGTCCGGCGCATAGGCGGCGAGATACGCTGTCACATCCTTCGCGCTCCACGCCTTGGCCCAGCCCTGCACCGCGTCGGTGACCTGGGACTTCGCGGCCGAGTCCGCTGCGGGCGGCACGGCCTGCACGGCAGCTACCGCGGGAGCTTTCTTCGGCTCGGGCTTCGGGGGCTGCGCTTTCGCCGGCTTCTTCGGCGCCGCCTTGGGAGTCTCGACGGTCGCGACCGCGGGCTTCGACGGCTCGGATTTCGCAGCCTCGGCTTTGGGAGCCTCGGCCTTGGGAG
>JAAOZZ010000161.1 GCA_012274175.1 Betaproteobacteria bacterium | reverse complement strand
GCGGTGAGCGCCTGGCCCAGCTCGTCGTGCAGCTCCCGGGCGATGCGGCTCTTCTCCTGCTCGCGCACCGTGCTCGCGGTGAGCGCGAGCTGCCGGATCTCCTCCCGGGATTCCCGCAGCGCCCGCTCGGCGCGCACCCGCTCCGTCACGTCGCGCAGGATCACGGTGTAGAAGCGCTGGCCGTCCTCCTGGATCTGGGAGATGGAGGCATCGATGGGAAACTCCTCGCCGTTTCGCCTGAGCCCCACCACGATGCGCTGCTCGCCCATCCGGCGCGAGGTGGATCCCGTCTCGCCGAAGCGGCGCATGAGCTCGCCGTGGCCGGACCGGAAGCGCTCGGGGATGAACCAGGCGAGCGGGGCCCCGATGGCCTGGTCCCGGGGGCATCCGAAGACCTCCTCGGCCGCCTTGTTGAAAAGCACGACGTGCTGGCTCTCGTTCACGGTGATGATGGCATCCATGGCGGAATCGAGGATGCCGCGCAGGCGCGCCTCGCTGCCGGCGAGCAGGTGCTCGGAGCGCACGCGCTCGGTCACGTCGCGCAGGATCACGGTAAAGAGCTTGCGGCCGTCCTCGTCGTGCTGGGAGATGGACGCCTCGATCGGGAATTCCTCCCCGTCGGCCCGCAGCCCGTGCAGCACCCGCTGGCTGCCCATGTCGCGCGAGGTGACCGCGGTGCGGCCGAAGCGATCGATATAGTCCGAGTGGCCCGCCCGGAAGCGCTGCGGGATCAGCACGTCGAGCTTCTGCCCGATCACCGCCGCCCGGGGCCAGCGAAAGGCCTTCTCGGCCGCGGCGTTGAAGAGCACGATGCGCTGGCCCTCGTCCACGGAGATGATGGCGTCCATGGCGGATTCGACGATGCCGCCGACCCGGGCCTCGACGTTCTGCAGCGCGCGACGGGTGGCCGCGCGCTCGGCCATCTGGCGGTAGACGAGGAAGGCCGCCGGCAGCGCCACCGCGATGCCGATCCCGGCGGCGGTGTAGAGCATCTCGTGGGGGTGCCAGTCGAGGAACGCGGCGATCGTCGCGAGCGCGGCGCTGAAGGCGCCCACGGCGATGAAGGGCACGAGCAGGATGAAGAGTCCCGACGAGGCGGACCCGGGTAGCTGGGGCGGGCGCTGGTCCCGCGGTGTCATGGGAAGGGCATCCTTTTGACGGGCGTCAAGGGCGGGGAGTCGGGGCCGCTCATAGTACCAACATGAAATCAGCACTCGCCACAGCCATGCCGCCGACCCAGGAAGTCCCTGAAGCCTCGGTGATCGTCGACACGGAGCTCATCCGCAAATACGGGGGCAACGGCCCCCGCTATACGTCGTATCCGACCGCCGATCGCTTCATCGAGGCGTTCGACGCGGCCGCCTACGCCCACTGGCTCGAGAACCGCAACATCGGCGGTTTCGGCCGGCCGCTCGGATTATACGTCCACGTCCCTTTCTGCGACACGCTGTGCTTCTACTGCGCGTGCAACAAGATCGCCACCCGCGACCATTCGCGCGCCGTGAAGTACGTGGGCTACCTCGAGCGCGAGATCAAGCTCGTGGCCGAGCGCCTGGGCCAGGACCGGCGCCTGTCGAAGATGCACTGGGGCGGCGGCACGCCCACCTTCCTCGGCGACAGCGAGTCGGCGCGCCTCATGCAGGCGATCCGCTCGTCCTTCGAGCTCGACCCGGCCGGCGAATACGCGATCGAGATCGACCCGCGCAAGGTCGACGCGCAGCGCGTGGCCTACCTGGGAGCGCTCGGCTTCAACCGCATGAGCGTGGGCGTGCAGGACTTCGACATCGAGGTGCAGCGCGCGGTGAATCGCGTGCAGAGCCTCGCGCAGACCCGCGAGGTGATCGACGCGGCGCGGGGCAACGGCTTCCGCTCGGTCAACATGGACCTTATATACGGCCTGCCGAAGCAGACCCTGGAAGGCTTCGCCGCCACGCTCGAGCGCGTGATCGAATGCGACCCGGACCGCATCGCGCTGTACTCGTACGCGCACCTGCCCTCGGCCTTCAAGCCCCAGCGGCGCATCAACGAGGTGGACCTGCCCGCGCCCGAGGTGAAGCTCGAGCTGATGACGGGTGCCATCCGCCGCCTGGGCGAAGCGGGCTACGTCTACATCGGCATGGACCATTTCGCCAAGCCCGGCGACGAACTCGCCGTGGCCCAGCGCCAGGGCCGCCTCACGCGCGACTTCCAGGGCTACGCGGCGGGCGGCGAATGCGACCTCGTGGGCCTCGGGGTGTCGGCGATCGGCAAGATCGGCCCCACCTACGTGCAGAACGTGAAGGGCCTCGAGGATTACTACAGCGTGCTCGATCGCGGCGAGTTCCCGGTGCTGCGCGGCATCGAGCTCACGCCCGACGACCTCGTGCGCCGCTCCGTGATCCAGGCGCTCGCGTGCCACTTCCAGCTCGCCAAGGAATCCATCGAGATCGCGTACCTGGTGGACTTCGACCGCTATTTCGCCGCCGAGCTCGAGGACCTGAAGCGCCTCGAGGAAGACGGCCTGGTGGAGCTCGAGGACGACTGGATCCACGTGACCCCCCGCGGGCGCCTCCTGGTGCGCTCGGTGTGCATGGTGTTCGACAAGTACCTCCGGGTGGCGCAGAAGCGCGCGCAATATTCGCGAGTGATGTGATGCTCGCCCTCGCCTCGGCCGCGTTCGCCGCGGGCCTGCTGGGCGGGGTGCACTGCGCGGGAATGTGCGGCGGCATAGTCGGAAGCTTCTCGGCGGCTGCGCGCGGCCCCGCGCTCGCGCGCCAGCTCGCCTTCAACGGCGGGCGGATCGCCAGCTATTCCCTCGCGGGCGTGATCGCGGGCGCGCTCGGCAGCCTGGGGCAGGCCGCGGACCCGCTCCTCTACGTGCAGGCCGCGCTCTTCGCGCTGGCCAACGTGGTGATGGTGATGCTGGGCCTGTACATCGCGGGATGGGGCGAGACGGTGCTGCGGTTCGAGCGCGCCGGGGCCATCCTCTGGCGGCGCATCGAGCCCTACGCGCGAAGTGTCTTCCCCATCGATTCCACCGCGAAGTCCCTCGGCGCGGGCCTGCTCTGGGGCTGGGTTCCGTGCGGGCTCGTCTACAGCATCCTCGTGCTGGCGCTCGCGAGCGGCAGCGCCCCGGGAGGTGCCGCCGTCATGGCGGCCTTCGGGCTGGGGACGCTCCCCGCGCTGCTCGCCGCCGGATTCTTCGCCCAGCGGCTGCTCGCGCTGCGCCGCGCGCCGTGGGTGCGCCGCGCGGCGGGCACCGTGATCATCACCGTGGCGCTGGTCGGCCTCGCCCGCGTGCCGGGACTCACCGAAGCCCTGCGCGCCGGATGGAATTGCATCGCCTGAAGCACCGAAAGGAAGACACCATGCCGCTGCACATCACGCTGCCGGTTCCACCCGGCGGATTCGACATCCCCTCGCGCGTCGACGGGATCACGCGCATTCCCGCGAGCAGCCTCGTCGCCGCGCCGCCGCCGCCGGCCAGGGCCACCGTCGAGCTCACCACGGCGTGCAACTATCGGTGCGAGTATTGCGCGCGCGGGCCCCGCCCCGAGGCCCGCGGCGAGATGTCGTGGCCCCTCTATACGCGCGTCGTGGGCGAAATGGCGGACGCCGGGGTCGGGGAGCTGGGCCTCGACTACTTCGGCGAGCCATTCCTCTGCGATTGGCTTCCCGACGCGGTGGGCTATGCCAAGGCGCGCGGCATCGGCTGCGTTTCCGTGGCGACGAACGGCTCCGTGGCCACGCCCGAACGGGTCGCCCAGTGCATGGCGGCCGGGCTCGACGTGCTGACCTTCTCCTTCAACAGTGCCGACGGGGCGCAGTTCCAGCGCGTCTCCCACGCCCGACCCGGACTGCTGCGCGATGCGGTCGCGAAACTGCAATCGGCGCGGCGCGTGCGCGACGACGGCGCCCATTCCTGCGCGCTGCATGCCTCGAGCATCCGCGGCGGGGCCTGGCAGGAGGAGCGCATGCAGGGACTGCTGGAAGAGATCCTGCCCTACGTCGACGAGCACTATTGGCGGGCTCTCTATGTGGCCGACAGCGGCGAGGGCGAGCGGCGGCTGGAACCGTGCTGGTCGCTCTTCACCGAAGCCCACGTGAGCCACGACGGCAAGCTCGCCGCCTGCGGGTTCGAAGGCGGCGAGCACTGGGCGATGGCGGACCTCGCGACGACGCCGTTCGTCGAGGGATGGCACGCCGAGCGCTTCCGCAAGCTGCGGGAGGCGCACCTGCGCCGCGACCTGGCCTGCACCGCCTGCGAGGACTGCGCGGTCTACCGCTGAACCCGCTCAGGCGCCCCAGTGGAAGGCGATCTCGCGGTCGCCTTTTGCCGGGATCCGGCGCGGCCTCGACTCCGAAGGCCCGTCCGATGTACCTCTAGATCGCCGGATCCGGCTTGCTAAACCTGCCCCACCGCAGTGCCAGCGCGGGCAGCACCAGCAGGTTCAGGAAGGTGGAGGTGAGCAGTCCTCCCAG
>JAAOZZ010000160.1 GCA_012274175.1 Betaproteobacteria bacterium | reverse complement strand
GGCCTGGGTGATGCACGCGGGCGGCCGCAAGGTGCTCTCGGAGCTGCAGGCGCACCTGTCCCTCCGCGACGACGATCTTCGCTGGAGTGCTGCGATGCTGCGCGAATACGGCAACCTCAGCAGCCCCTTCGTGCTCTTCGTGCTCGACGCGGCGCTGCGGGGCGGCGCGCCCTCGGGACTGTGGTGGATGTCCTCCTTCGGCGCCGGCTTCAGCTGCCACGGCGCCCTGCTCGAGGTCGCATGACTGCGGCCCTCCTGGCAGCGCGTCGCGTCGAGCCCGAGTGGCTCGATGCGCTCGCCCCAAGCGATCCCCGCGCGTTGCGCTCGCGCCGGGACCTCGCGCGCTTGAACGCTCTCATGAGCAACGCCCCCATCGTGGCCGGGGAATTGCTCGGCGCGCTTCCCGGGAGCCGCTGCTCCATCGCGGAGATCGGGGCGGGCGACGGCCGCTTTGCGTTGCGGGTGGCGAGAGCCCTCGCCGCGAAAGGCCGCAGGGGAACCTTCACGCTGCTCGACCGCCAGCCGTGCGTGTCGCCCGGGATGCACCTTCGCTTCGCCGCTCTCGGGTGGGACATGGGCGAAGAGCGCCGCGACGCGTTCGATTGGCTCGCGGATCCGGCGACGCCGCGCTTCGACGCGCTGGTCGCCAACCTCTTCGTGCACCACTTCGAGGCAACCCGCGCTATCGAGCTCCTGCGGCTCGCGTCGCTCAAGGCGGGAGCCTTCGTCGCGTGCGAGCCGCGCCGCTCGGCCGTCGCGCTGCTGGGTTCGCGCATGCTCGCCGTGGTCGGCTGCAACGACGTCACGCGCCACGACGCGGTGGCGAGCGTGCGCGCCGGATTCCGTGGTTCGGAGCTCACCTCGCTCTGGCCGCGATCGGGGCGCTGGCGGGTTTCCGAGGGCCCGCGCGCGCTTTTCAGCCATTGCTTCGTCGCCCGCCATGAAGACGCGCATTGACGCGCTGGTGATCGGTGGCGGGCCGGCGGGTGCCACCGCGGCCACGTGGCTCGCGCGCTCGGGGCTGCGCGTGGCGGTGGTCGAGAAGGCTCGCTTTCCGCGGCGCAAGGTGTGCGGCGAATTCATCTCGGCGGCCGCGTGGCCGATTCTCGACGCCATGGGCGCCGCGCAGCTCTCGGCCCATGCAGGGCCCGCGGTGCATCGCGTGGGTCTCTTCGCTCGCGGCGCCGCGGTGTCCGCTCCCATGCCGGCCACGAGCGATGCCCAGGCGTGGGGCCGCGCGGTGGAGCGCCACGTCCTCGACGGGGCGCTGCTCGATTGCGCTTGCCGCGCCGGAGCCCGCGTCTGGCAGCCGGCCACGGTGGCCGGATACCGGCGCACACCCGACGGATTCGCGGTGGCGCTCGCGATCCCCGGCGAGGGCGAGCGCGAGATCGAGACGCGCATCCTCGTGGCGGCCCATGGCTCGTGGGAGCGCACGCCCAACGAAGCGGCACGGCGTCCATCGCGCGCTCCGGGCGACCTCCTCGGTTTCAAGGCCCATTTCAGCGGCGCCCGCCTCGCCGCCTCCCTCATGCCGCTCGTGCTTTTTCCCGGCGGGTACGGCGGCATGGTGCACGTGGCCGGCGACCGGGTGAGCTTTTCGTGCTGCGTGCGCCGGGATGCGCTGAAGGCATTCCGGCAAGCCGCACCCGGGCGGGACGCCGGAGACGCGGTGCTCGCCCACGTGATGCGCTCGTGCGCCGGAGTGCGCGAAGCCCTCGAAGGCGCTTGGCAGGTAGGACCGTGGCTGTCCGCGGGACCCATTCGACCGGGCCTGCGCCCGTGTTACGACCGCGGCGTGTTCGCGGCGGGAAACGCGGCGGGGGAAGCGCACCCGCTGGTGGCCGAGGGCATCGGAATGGCGATCCAGTCGGCGCGGCTGCTGGCCTCGATCGTGGAGCGCGCAGGGTCGCTCTCGGATGCTGCGCTGCGGGATTCGGGTGCGGAATACGCCCACGCGTGGCGCAACCAGTTCGCGCTCCGCGTTCGAGCCTCGTCGCTGTTCGCCTCCCTCGTGCTGTCGTCGCTCACCGCACCGACCAGCATCTCGGCGCTGCGCCACGTGCCTTCGGCGCTCACCCTCGGGGCGTGGTGGAGCGGCAAGGCCCGGCCCCTGCGGCTGGCGGCGGCGCCATGAGCACGGCAGAGCGCCTTCGCGCCCTGCTCCAGCGCGATTTCGACCTCGCGCCCGAAGCGTTGCGCTCCGACGCCACGCTCGAAAGCCTCGACATCGATTCGCTGCGCATGATCGAGATCCTCTTCTGCATCGAGGACGAGTTCGGCATCACGGTCGCCGCGGAGCCCGCGGAGATCCGGTCGCGGGTGACGACCTTCGGCGATCTCGAAGGCTACGTGGACGCGCTCGTCGCCGCGGGCGGCGCCCGGGCGCCATGAGGCGGGTCGTCGTCACGGGGATGGGGGTGGTTTCTCCCCTGGGCACCGGAACGACCGCCTTTTTCGCGGCGCTGACCCAGGGACATTCGGGCGTGCGCCGGACCGACCGGGGCATCTGCGCCGTCGTGGACATGGACGCGAGCCTGCATTTCCCCGCACCGAAGCTGCGCATGCTCGACCGCGTGAGCCGCTTCGCGCTCGTGGCCGCGAAGGAAGCGATCGGGCAGGCGTCCGGAGCGCTCGAGGAGCTCGATCCCGCGTCGGGGGGCGTGTGCATCGGCACCGGCATGGGCGGGGCGGAGACGACGGAAGAAGGCTATCGCACGCTCTACGCCGAAGGCTCGGAGCGCCTGAAGCCCTTCAGCGTGCTCATGGCCATGTCCAACGCGCCCGCGGCATGGATCGGCCTCGAGCACGGCCTCGCCGGCCCCAACCTCACGTACTCGACGGCGTGCTCGTCCTCGGCGGTGGCCATCGGGGAGGCCTCGCGGCGCATCGCGCGCCGCGAGGCCGACCTCATGATCGCTGGCGGCGCCGAAGCTCCCCTCACGTACGGCACGATGAAGGCGTGGGAGGCGCTGCGCACCCTCGCCGCCGAGGATGCCGAGGACCCTTCGGCTTCGTGCAAGCCCTTCTCGAAGGATCGCACCGGCCTGGTGCTCGGCGAAGGCGCGGCGATCGTCGTGCTCGAGGAGCGGGAGCGCGCGCTCGCCCGCGGCGCCACGGTGCTGGCCGAGGTCGCGGGATACGGGCTGTGCACCGACGCGACCCACATCACGCGCCCTTCGATGGAAGGGCAGGCGCGCGCAATGCGCCTCGCCCTCGAGGATGCCGGGATGCCCGCCGGGGCCATCGGCTACATCAACGCCCACGGCACCGGCACCGAGGCCAACGATGCCGTGGAGACCGCCGCAATCCGCCACGTCTTCGGGGCTCTCGCCGACCGCGTCCCGGTGAGCTCGACCAAGTCGATGCACGGGCACTTGCTGGGAGCCGCGGGCGCGCTCGAGTTCGTGGCCGCGGCCATGGCGCTCGCGAGCGGCACCGTGCCGCCCACCATGCACTTGAGGCACCCGGACCCCCTGTGCGACCTGGACTACGTGCCGATGCGCTCCCGTCGGGTGCCCGCGCTCGAGGCGGTCATGTCCAGCTCGTTCGCTTTCGGGGGCACCAACGCGGTGCTGATAGCCCGGCGCGGGAACTAGCGGCCGCGAGCGGGTCCCCGGAGGCCCGTACAGCCCCGGGACAAGGTAAAAATCGCGCCGCCGTGCTAGGCTTTGCGCGCGCGGATCGGCCACGATCCGAAGCCCCGATCCGAAATCCAAGAAAGCGAGGAGACCATGAAGCTCAACCATTGCGCGGCCGCGCTGTTCGCGCTCGCCTTCGCATCCTATGCGCAAGCCGCTCCCATCGTCATCAAGCTGAGCCACGTCGTCGCGGAAAAGACGCCGAAGGGACAGGCGGCGCTCAAGTTCAAGGAAATCGCCGAGAAGCTCCTGCCGGGCAAGGTCGAAGTGCAGGTGTTCCCGAGCTCCCAGCTCTTCGGCGACGGTAAGGAGATGGAAGCGCTGCTCCTGGGCGACGTGCAGATCATCGCGCCGTCGCTGTCGAAATTCGACCGCTACACCAAGAAGCTGCAGGTGTTCGACCTGCCGTTCCTGTTCAACGACATCGCCGCGGTGGACCGCTTCCAGCAGGGCCGCGACGGCAAGGCGCTGCTCGACTCGATGAAGTCCAAGGGCATCAAGGGCCTGGGCTACTGGCATAACGGGATGAAGCAGCTCTCCGACGACAAGGACCAGCTGCGCGTTCCCGAGGACGTGAAGGGCCTGAAATTCCGCATCCAGCCCTCCGACGTGCTCGAGGCGCAGTTCAAGGCCCTCGGCGCCAACCCGCAGAAGATGGCCTTCAGCGAGGTCTACCAGGCCCTGCAGACGGGCGTCGTGGACGGCCAGGAGAACACCTGGTCCAACATCTACTCGCAGAAGTTCCACGAAGTGCAGAAGACGATCGCGGTCACCAACCACGGGGTGATCGACTACATGGTGATCACCAACGCCAAGTGGTGGGACAAGCTCCCGGCCGACGTGCGTAAAGGTTTGCAGAAGGCCATGGACGAGGCCACCGCCTACGGCAACGGGCTCGCCAACGACTACAACGAGCGCGACCGCAAGCGCATCGAGGAAGCCGGCAAGGCGAAGATCCAGCCGCTCACGAAGGAAGACCTCGCGAAGTGGCAG
>JAAOZZ010000159.1 GCA_012274175.1 Betaproteobacteria bacterium | reverse complement strand
GCACACCGCCTTCGGCATCCAGATGACGGGCGGCTCCTCGAGCGTCTGGAACTCGTGGGACCAGCTGCGCGTCGTGGGGGCCCAGGCGCGCACGATGCTGGTGGAGGCGGCCGCGCGCCGGTGGAAGGTGAAGCCCGGGCAGTGCCGTGTGCAGAAGGGAGTGGTCCTGGGTCCCGGCGGGCGCAAGCTTACCTACGGGCAGCTCGCCGCGGCGGCGGCCGCGCTCGAGGTGCCGGAGAAGGTGGAGCTCAAGGACGCGCGGCATTTCACGCTCATCGGCAAGCCCACCCGGCGCCTGGATTCCGCCGACAAGGTGAGCGGCAAGGCGATGTTCGGCCTCGACGTGCGGCGCAAGAACCTGCACACCGCGCTGGTGGCGCACGCACCGGTATTCGGCGCGCGGGTAAAGTCGTTCAATGCGGACCGGGTCAAGGAGGTCCCCGGCGTGACCCACGTGGTGGAGTTGAAGCACGGCGTGGCGGTCGTGGGGCAGAATTTCTGGGCCGCGAAGAAGGGCCGCGATGCCCTCACGATCGAATGGGACCTGGGCCCCAACGCCGCGCTTTCCACCGAAGCGCTCGCCCTGCGCTTGCGCGAGGCCTGCCAGGGGCCGGGCAAGGTCGCGAAGAAGGCGGACCATCCCGAGGCCGTCAAGGGGGCCGCGAAGACCCTGGTGGCGGAATACGACGTCCCGTTCCTCGCCCATGCACCGATGGAGCCCCTCAATTGCACGGTCGAGGTGCGCGATGACGGCGCGGAGCTCTGGGTCGGCTCCCAGTTCCAGACCGTCGACCAGGCGGCGGCGGCCAAGGCCCTCGGCCTCGAGCCGTCCCAGGTGCGCCTGAACACCATGCTCGCGGGCGGCGGATTCGGGCGGCGCGCCAATCCCGCGTCGGACTACGTGGTGGAAGCGTGCGAGGTGGCGCGCGGCGCAAAGGTGCCGGTGAAGGTCGTCTGGACGCGGGAAGACGACATCCAGGGCGGCTACTATCGCCCGATGTACGTGCACCGCGTCGAGGTGGGCCTCGATGCCCAGGGCGGCATCACGGGATGGAACCACGCCATCGCGGGGCCTTCGATCCTCGCCGGCACGGCCTTCGAGGCGATGCTCGTGAAGGACGGCATCGACTCCACCTCCACGGAAGGCGTGGCCGATACGCCCTACAAGATTCCCAACCTGCAGGTCACGCTGCACACCGTCGACACGGGCGTGCCGGTCCTCTGGTGGCGCTCGGTCGGCAATTCCCACACCGCGTTCGTGATGGAGACGATGATCGACGACGTGGCCGCGGCCACGGCGCAGGACCCGGTGCAGCTTCGCCGCGCGTTGCTCGCCGGCCAGCCCCGGGTGCTGCGGGTGCTCGACCTCGCGGTGGAGAAATCGGGATGGGGCTCGCCGCTGCCGCCGGGACGCGCGCGGGGTATCGCGGTACACGAATCGTTCGGAAGCGTGTGCGCGCAGGTGGCCGAAGTCTCCCTGCAGGACGGCGAGGCGCGCGTGCACAAGGTGACCGCGGCCTTCGATTGCGGCCTGGTGGTGAACCCCCTCACGGTCGAGGCGCAGCTGCAGGGCGCGATCGCCTTCGGCCTGGGCGCGGCGTTGCACAGCGCCATCACGATCCGCGACGGGCGCGTGCAGCAGTCGAATTTCCACGACTACCGGGTGCTGCGCCTGCCCGAGATGCCGCGGGTCGAGGTGCACGTCGTGCCCGGCGGCGACAAGCCTACGGGCGTGGGCGAGCCGGGCGTGCCGCCCATCGCGCCGGCGGTGGCCAATGCGCTCTTCGCCCTCACCGGCCGGCGCGCGCGCGCCTTGCCGCTGTCGACGACGAAGTGGGCCTGAAAGCGCCGCGGGGAGAACTTCAGGGCCGCCGGGGCATCGATCTTGCGTGGGATCCGGCTTCCGATCCCGGGAGAAGAGCATGCCGACGAGATTCGCCCTCACCGGTTGGCAGAAGGCGCTGGTGAAGTTCGTGAGGAATCCGACGGTCGAGGTGATCGCCGCGATCGTGGTCGTGCTGCTCTCGGCGTGGGTCGTGATCGAGGCCGAGACCAGCGAGCGCAGCAACCCGTTTCCCGTGCTGTTCGGGCACAAATAGCCCCGCGCCGCGGCGCCTTTCCCGGGCGCGGCCGGGGTGTAAGATCGGTCCATGCAAAGCCTCGACCTGGATGTCCTGGAGCGTGCCCTCTCGTGGCGCCGAGAGGGCCGGCGGGTATGGCTGATCACCGTCGCGCAGACGTTCGGCGCGAGTCCGCGTCCGCCCGGCTCGCTCGCGGCAATCCGCGACGATGGCATCCTCGTGGGATCCGTTTCCGGCGGCTGCATCGAGGACGACCTCCTGGCCCGGCGCGAGGAGTACGGAGCGGGCAAGCCGGGATTCGCGCGTTATGGCGTGAGCGCGGAGGATGCGCGCCGCTTCGGGCTGCCGTGCGGCGGCGAGCTCGAGGTGATCGTCGAATCCGACGTTCCGGTGCAGCGCTTCGAGGCGCTGCTCGAGCGCATCGCGCAAGGGCGCATCGTTGCCCGGCACGTGGACCTCGTCACCGGGGACTGGAGCCTCGCCGACGCCTCCCCGGTCGACGAGTGCGAGCGCACGCCCTCGCGGTTCACCGCGGTGCACGGGCCGCGCTGGCGCATGCTCGTCATCGGCGGCTCCGAGATCGCCCATTACCTCGCGGAGATCGCCGCGACCGTCGACTACCAGGTGTTCGTGTGCGATCCGCGGGAGGAATACCGCGGGGCCTGGCGCGCGAAGGGCGCGCGGTGGATCGACGGCATGCCCGACGACGCGGTGCTCGCGTTCAAGCCCGACGGCCACAGCGTGGTCCTCACCGTCTCCCATGACCCGAAGCTCGACGACATGGCGCTGCTCGAGGCCCTCAGGAGCGACGCGTTCTACGTGGGCGCGGTGGGCTCGGAGCGTACCAACGCCGAGCGCCGGCGCCGGCTCGCCCTGTTCGACCTCACGCCCCAGCAGATCGCCCGCCTGCGCGGCCCCGTGGGCATCTCGATCGGCTCGCGCACGCCCCCGGAAATCGCGGTGGCGATCCTGGCCGACCTCATCGCCTCGAGGAACGGCATCGTGCTCGAGAAAGCCGCGGCCGCTGCCGGGCGCAAGCGCGCCTAGGCCGCGCGGCGCACGCGCGCGCCGTTCCGCATGGCCCTCGACATCCGCGGCCTGCTCCTGTGCGGCGGCGCATCCCGGCGGTTCGGCGCGAACAAGCTGCTCGCGGCGATTCCCGGCGCCGACGGACCGCTCGTCGCGCGCTCCGCGCGCCATCTCCTGGAAGGTGCGGGTAATGCCCTCGCGGTGATCGCGCCTGGCGCCGAGGGCGTGCGTGCCGCGCTCGCGCCCCTCGGCTGCGACGTGCTCGAGAGCGACCGCACGGCGCGCGGCATGGGAGCGAGCCTCGCGGCCGGCGTCGCCGCCACCGATCGCGCCGACGGCTGGATCGTGGCCCTCGGGGACATGCCGTTCATCGCGCCGGCGACCATCGCGGCGGTGCGTCGCGCGTTGCTGGAAGGTGCGGCCATCGCCGCACCGGTGTCGGCGAACGGACAACGGGGCCACCCGGTGGGATTCTCGGCGCTGCTTCGCGCCGAGCTCCTCGCGCTCGACGGCGACATCGGGGCGCGCGACGTGCTCGCGCGGCACCGATCGGCATTGCGTCCGGTGCCCACGGACGACGCGGGCATCCTGGTGGACCTCGACACCCCCGAGCAACTCGCGGCATGGGGACAGCCGTGATGCGCCGCGACCCATCCACACGATCCAGGGAAGACATCCGATGACGAATTCCAGGCGAATCCGCGGCGCCGTCTTGGACGCGATGGGCGCCGCACCTCCGTACGCCTCGAGCCGTCCGCTCTCCATCGACGAACTGGAGCTCGCTCCTCCCGGCCCGGGAGAGGTGCTGGTGAAGATCGCCGCGGCAGGGCTGTGCCATTCCGACCTCTCGGTGATCAACGGAGACCGCCCGCGTCCCACGCCGATGCTCCTGGGACACGAGGCCGCCGGCGTCGTCGAAGAGACGGGCGAGGGCGTGGGCGACCTGCGCCGTGGCGACCACGTGGTGCTGGTGTTCGTGCCGAGCTGCGGGCACTGCGCTTCCTGCGCCGAGGGCCGGCCGGCGTTGTGCGTCCCGGGCGCGGCTTCCAACGGCGCGGGAACGCTGCTGCGCGGCGATCGCCGCCTGCTTCGCCGCGGCCAGCCGGTCCACCATCACATGGGCTGCTCCGCTTTCGCCGAGTACGCCGTGGTGTCGCGCAACTCACTCGTGAAAGTGGACCCGGAAATTCCCCTCGACGAGGCGGCGCTCTTCGGCTGCGCCGTGCTGACCGGCGTGGGCGCGGTGGTGAACACGGCGAAGGTGCCCGCGGGCGCCACGGCGGCGATGGTGGGCCTCGGAGGCGTGGGACTCGCGGCGGTGCTGGGCGCGGTGGCTTCGGGTGCCAGCCGCGTGGTGGCCGTCGACCTCGCCCACGACAAGCGCGAGTTCGCGCGCGGCCTCGGCGCGACCGACGCGTTCGACGCGGCCGCGCCGGGCGTGATCGACGCGATCCGGGAAGCCACCGGCGGAGGCGTGGACTTCGCGCTCGAGTTCGCCGGCTCCGTGAAGGCGATGGACCTCGCCTATCGCATCACGCGCCGCGGAGGCACGACGGTCACCGCGGGCCTGCCGCCGCCGAACGCCACCTTCGCGTTGCCCCAGACCCACCTCGTGGCCGAGGAACGCACGGTGAAGGGCAGCTACATCGGCACCTGCGTGCCCTCCCGGGACCTGCCGCGCTACGTGGCGCTCTACCGGCAGGGACGCCTGCCCGTGGACCGGCTGCTCACCCACCGGATCACGCTGGAAGAGATCAACGCGGGCTTCGATCGCCTGCGGGAAGGCAAGGCGATCCGCCAGGTGGTGATGTTCTAGGG
>JAAOZZ010000158.1 GCA_012274175.1 Betaproteobacteria bacterium | reverse complement strand
CGATCAAGGTTACAAATGGAATGGCAAACAGCGGGGCCTCGGCAGTTGCCGTTACCATGGGCCTACTCAAAACTCCATTCGCTACCCGGATTTTCGCACATGAGGGTGCTGCATGCCTATAACGCTCACCGCGGGCTGGGGGGGGCCACGCTGGCCGCCCAGGCCACGATTCGCATCCTGCGCGAGCGCGGGGTCCAGGTCGAGGAGTTCACCCGGGACAGCCGAAGCCTGCCCTCCGGTATTGCCGGGAAGGTGACCGCGTTCGCGGCGGGGCTGTACGCCGCCGGGGCGGTGCGCGAATTCGAGGCGGTCCTCCGGCAACGGCGCCCGGACATAGTGCACGTGCACGAGCTCTATCCGCTGATATCGCCCTGGATCCTGCCGGCATCCGCCCGCGCCGGAGTGCCCGTGGTCATGACGTGCAACGACTTCCGCCTGTCATGCCCGATCGCCACGCATTACAGCCGCGGGTCCGAGTGCTACCGGTGCCTGGGCGGCCGCGAGTACTGGTGCGCGGTGCGCAACTGCCGTTCCAGCGTGCCCGAATCGATCGCGTTCGCGTTGCGCAACGCTTCGGCGCGCCTCTTCGGGCTCTACGAGCGCCACGTGTGGCGCTTCGTCTCGATCAGCGAGTTCCACCGCGAATACCTCGTCGGCCGCGTGGGCATCGCAGCCGATCGCATCGCGCTGAACTACCCGCCCATCACCCTGCCGGCCGAACCCGTGGCCGATCCCAGCCAGGGCGCCTACGTGGGATTCGCCGGGCGCTTCGCGCCCGAGAAGGGCGTCGAGGTGATGATCGAAGCCTGCCGGCGCCTCGGGGTGCCGATGCGCTTTGCCGGCGATGCTTCGCACCATCCTGCGGTGCGTCCCGGCGACCAGGCCTCGTTCGTCATGACCCAATCGCGCGAGGAGCTCGCCGAGTTCTACCGGGGCGCCCGCGTGATCGTCTCGCCGAGCATCTGGACCGAGACCTTCGGCGTCGTCCCGGCCGAGGCGATGAGCCACGGAATCCCGGTCGTGGCGTCGAGCCTGGGCGCGCTGAAGGACACGGTGCCCGACGGCGAGGCGGGCCTGCATGCGCGGCCAGGCGACGCGGCCGACTTCGCGGAAAAGATCGGGCGCATCTGGAACGATGCCGATCTCGCACGCCGCCTCGGCCGCGGCGCGCGCCGCCACGCGGCATCGCAGTTCAGCGAGCAGGCGCATTTCGACCGGATCCTGCGCGTCTACGGGCAGGCGGGAGGCCGCACGGCCGGACCGTGAGCCCGAAACGAGCCGAGGGCAGTGTTAGCATTTCACCTGACAAGACGAGAGGGGCCCGTGGCTGCCGTGCAATCCCGAAGAGCGAAGTTCCTGGTGGTGAGGGCCCTGCGCGCGGTCGGCCTGCTCAAGCTGGCGGACTCGTGCAAGTACGTCCTTGGCCAGGTGAAGGCCCGGGCGTCGAACCGGCGCTTTCGCGCGCGCCATCCGGGCTTTGCGACTCCGCCGAGGCACCTGGCCTTCGACGCGCTCAACCACGTCGACTGGGACCGCTACCGGGAAACCGGCCTGCAGCACGCGGGACTCTTCGCGCGCGTCCTGCGCGAGGAGTTGCCCGGGAAGGCGCCGCTCGAGGTCCTCGAGTGGGGGTGCGGCCCGGGGCGACTCATTCGTCACATGGCCGAGCGGATGGGCGGCAGGCCCGTCTCGCTCACGGGCACCGATTACAACCCGGAGAGCGTCGCGTGGTGCCGCCAGAACCTGCCTGGAATCGGGTTCGCGGAGAACGGTCTCGATCCGCCGCTGCCCTTCGGGGACGATCGTTTCGACGCGATCTACTGCTTCTCGGTGGTGACGCACTTGTCGGAGGCGAAGCAGCTCGCCTGGGTGAAGGAACTGCGGCGCGTGCTCAAGCCCGGCGGCGTCCTGGTATGCACCACGCACGGGGAAGCGTACCGCTACCACCTGGCGACGCAGGACGAGAAAGCGGCATTCGACGCCGGGCGCCTCGTGGTGCTGGGGCAATATCAGGAGGGAAAGAAGTGGTTCCTTGCGATCCATCCGGAGGCCTTCGTGCGCGACCGCCTTCTCGAGGGCTGGACGCACGTGCGCCGGGTGAAGAGCCTTGCCGAGGAGGGCGTGCTGCAGGACGTCTGGGTGGCGCACAAACCCGGCCAATGGCGGCCGTCGGCAGAGGCACCGCACGAGATTGCCGGGCCGTCGCACGAAGCCGGGGGACCATCGTACAAGGCCGCGGGGACGTTGCACGAAGCCGGGCGCGCTCCGCGGTTCAGCATCATCATGAACGTCTACAACGGCAGGCGCTACCTGCGCGAGGCGCTTGCCAGCGTCTTCGCGCAGACCGTCACGGACTGGGAGCTCATCTTCTGGGATGACCGGTCCTCCGATGGAAGCGCGGAGGTGCTGCGCGAGTTCCCGCCCGATCCGCGCGTGCGTTACTTCCTCGCCGACGAGCACGTGCCGCTCGCAGCCGCGAGGCACGCCGCGATCGCCAGGGCCCGCGGCGAGTGGGTCGCGTTCCTCGACCAGGACGATGTCTGGACGGCGGACAAGCTGCACAAGCAGGCCGGTGTCATCGACGCTTCGCCGCCCACGCTCGGCCTGGTCTACGGCCGCGCGATGAGATTCGGCGACGTGCGTGTGCGCGACTTCGACCGCCACCACGAGTTCCGGGACCTGCCGCAGGGCGATATCTTCGACGAGCTGTTTCTCAGCTCGTGCTTCATCTGTCAGAGCGCCTCGTGCATGCGCACGGACTACGTGAGGCGGCTGGGCGACTTTCCGCCGCAGTTCCACCACTGCTGCGACTATTTCCTGTACGTCGAGCTTGCAAGCCGCTACAGCGCCGCGTGCACCCAGGACGTGGTGTGCTGGTACCGCATGCACGACCAGGCCATGTCGAAGCGCTACTACACCAGCGCGCTGCACGAGGCGCTGGGCATCCTCGAGCGCTGGAAGCACCGGGTGCGCCCCGCGATCTACGCGAGCAATCATCGAACGCACAGCACGATGCTGGGCCTGGGCGAGATCATCTCGCGCGAGGACGTGGGCGGGGGCCTGCGGCGCATCCTTCGCGACGGCTCGATCGCGTATCTGGCCACCCGGCCGTTCTCGATCGCGAATCGCACTCTGCGGCGGGCGCTGCGCTACTCCCGGCACGGCGTCGCGAAGCGTCCCGTGTATTCGTGAAGGAACCCGGCCGTCCGTTGTGGCGCAAGGCGCTGCCCGATTTCCCCGTGCGCCGCTACACCGTCATCGGTGGCACCAATTCCTGGTCCGAATGGCTGGCCGCGTGGCCCGCGCTGCTGCACCGCGGGGACGAGGCGACCGTAAGGGCGTTCGAGGCCGAAGCCGCGCGGCGCTGCGGCTGCCGTCACGCGATTGCGTTCGCGGCCGGCCGCATGGCCCTGTACGCGATCCTGGAGGCTCTCGGGCTGCGTCCTGGCGACGAGGTCATCCTGCCCGGCTACACCTGCACGGTGGTTCCCAATGCGCTCGTGTACCGCGGCATGCAGCCCGTCTACGCTGATATTTCGCCCACCACCTTCAACGTCGATCCCCGATGCGTCGAGGCACTGGTCGGGCCGCGCACGCGGGCGATCTACATGCAGCACACGTTCGGCGTGAGCTGCGACACCGCGGGCCTGCGCGCGATCGCGCAGAAGCACGGCCTCGCCACGATCGAGGATGCGGCGCATTCGCTCGGCGCGACCCATCGCGGCGCGCCCCATGGCTCGCTCGGCGACGCGGCATTCGTCTCTACCGATCGCACCAAGGTCATCAACACCCACCTCGGCGGATTCGCCACCACCAACGACGATGCCGTGGCGGCGAGGCTCGCGCGGATCCGGGATCGCGCGGCGTCCCTGTCCGGGCTGGATTCGCGGCGCGTCGCCTTCAGCTTCCTCGCGGAATTCGTCCTGCGCCATCCGAACGCGCTATGGCTCGGCCGGCCCGCGCTCGGCGCGCTGCGGCGCATGGGCCTGCTGTTCCACTGGACGGCCGACGAGGGGATGGACCGCCTGCCGGATGGCTACCCGTACCCGAGCCGCCTCGAGCCCGCGCAGGCGCGCATCGGGCTGTCGCAATTCGCGGCGCTCGAGGAGAACCTGCGTCATCGCCGCAGCCTCGCTCGCTGGCTCGAGGACCGGATCGGCTGGTACGGCGATACCCTGCCCGGAGCGTTCGACGAGCAGGCATGGCTGCGATATTCCTTCCTCGTGCGCGATCGCGAGGCGTTCGTCGAACGCTTCGGCGCGCGCATCGAGCTCGGCATCTGGTTTCCGACCGTGATCTTCGGCCGCGAGACCGGCACCGAGGCGGTCGGCTACCGGCAGGGAATGTGCCCGGTGGCCGAGAAGGTCGCGCAACACATCGTCAACCTGCCGACCCATCGACGCATCCGGCCCGCGCTTCTGGAATCGCTCTGGGAGCGGCACGGCGATTGGCTGCGCGGCGAGCTGCTCCGAAACTGAGCTTCGGCGAGCGCTCCTACCCGAGGATTTCCCGGATCGCGGCGACGACGTCGTGCGCGTCGTCGACCGTCACGCTCGCGCCGATGGGCAACGTGAGGATGTTCGCCGCCACCTGCTCGGTCTGCGGCAGGCTGACCGGCGCCGCGGTGCCCGCGTAAAGCGGCATGAGATGCAAGGGCTCGTAGTGGATGGTCGCGCCGATGTTGCGCTGCCTGAGGGCCGCCAGCAGCTCGTCGCGCGACAGGCGGGCCCCCTCGCGCAGGAGCACGATGAAGAGATGGCGTGAATGCGCTGGATCGGTGGCGAGTTTCTGCAGGGCAAGGGGAAGGCTTTGCAGGCCCGCGCGATAGACCTCCGCGGCGGCGAGCCGGGTGCGGCTGAATTCAGCTTGCCGGGCGAGCTGGACCCGGCCGATCGCGGCCTGCAGGTCGGTGTAGTTGGCCTTGTAGCCGAGCCGGGTGAGGTTTGCGTTCATGACCACGTTGGGATGCGTGAACCGCTTCCAGGCGTCCTCCGGCAGGCCATGCTGGCGCAATGAGCGAATCTCGCTGGCGAGCGCCTCGTCGAAGACCGCCACCGCGCCGCCTTCACCCGTGGACAAGGTCTTGTTGGCGTAGAAGCTGAAGCATACGGCGTTGCCCGAGGCGCCGACCGCGCGTCCGTCCGCGTAACGGGAGCCGAATGCGTGCGCCGCATCCTCGACGATGGCCACCGAAGGTGGCAGCGCCGCGCGCAATTCCGCCACCGGGGCCGCCAACCCGCCGAAGTGAACGACCATCACGGCGCGGGTACGCGGCGTGACCACCCGCATGACGGAGGCGGGATGAACGCAAAGCGTCTCGGCGTCGACATCGCAGAAGACGGGCGTGGCGCCGAGGTAGAGCGCCGCGTTCGCCGTGCTGCACCAGGTGAGGCTCGGGCAGACGACCTCGTCGCCGGGACCGATGCCCAGGGCCTTGAGCGACATCAACATGGCCGAGGTGCACGAGCTCGTCGTGACGACGTGAGGTACGCCGAGGGCCGCCGCAAGCTCGCCTTCGAAGGCGAGGGTCTCGGGGCCCATGCCGACCCAACCGGAGCGCAGCACCCGCGCGACGGCCTCGATCTCGCGTTCGGAGAAATCGGGTTTTCCGAAAGGCAGGTACGGTCTCATGGCCGTTCGGCGGTCGAATGACGGGGCACGGAACTATCCCTCAATCGTGCAATGAAGCGGTGATTTTCGATCATGGCTGATGCGTATGTTAGCCGACGTCTCCTTTTGAGGTTTAGGCGCCGGGCAAACGGGGTCATCGGCACGTGGACGAATGCGTGGCCGAACGGCGCGATCCTGCCCCGCGGGCCGGGCCGTTTGCGCCCTGCGGGGCATGCCGAGCCCGCGGGACTCGGGGTAGAATCACGGCGACAAAGATGCAGGGCGGGCGAGGGGCGGAACCGCGGCGAATCGCGGCCACGCATGACGCAGTGCCTGCCAGCACACATCCTTCGAAGGCCCTCCCACTGACCGAAGATTCCATCCCCCGCATCCTCGGCGCGCCGTTCGCACCGGCGGCGTTCCGGCAGGAGGTCGTGAGCCATTCCTTTCTCGGCCGCAAGCTGATGATCGTCAGCCGCCCAGGATCGGTGCATCACATTCTCGCCCGGAACGCGGAGAATTACGTCCGCCCCGACGCCGCGTTCCGGGTGCTGGCCCCGCCGATCGGTGACGGCCTGTTTCTCGCAGAAGGACAGGAGTGGCGGCGCCAGCGCAAGATGCTCACGCCGGCATTCGCCGTGCGCTCGGTCCCGCGTTTGTCGGTCCACGTCGTGCAGCGTGCACGCCCGATGCTGGCCCGGCTGCGCGCGGGGCCGCTGGACCGGGCCCCGCTGTTCGAAGCGCTGCGCGATCTGACGATGGCCATCGCGGCCGGGGCATTCTTCGGCATCGATCTCGCACCCTACGCCGACGAAGTCCGCGCGCTGTCCTCCAGCTACACGAAGCGGCTCGCCCGCGGGGATCTCTTCGACTTCTTCCTGCCGCTCTGGCTGCCGAGCCCGCGCGACTGGGCGCGACGCCGCTTCCGCCGGCGCTGGCTCGCGCTCATCGAGCGCATCGTCGCGGAGCGCCGCCGCCCGGGCGAGACCGAAAGCCTGTTCGCGCAGCTCGACGCCTCCGAAACCCCGCGCGGCATCTTCATCCAGCAGGTGGCGACGCTCCTCATCACGGGCAGCGAAACGACCGGGGCCGCGCTGTTCTGGTCGGTCTATCTGGCCGCGGCCCGGCCCGAAGTGCAGGCGCGCGTGGCCGAGGAGGCTCGCGGCGTCGCCATCAATGAAGAGAACCCGGCGGAGGCGCTCGATCGCCTGCCCTATGCGCGCGCCGTGGTGAACGAGGCGATGCGGCTCTATCCGCCCGCGCTGTCGATCGTGCGTCGGGCCCTGGCGGACGATGTCGCGGACGGCGTGAAGATCGGCAAGGGCGCGATCGTGCAGACGGCGCCGTGGGTTCTACATCGCCACCGGCTTCTGTGGGATCGACCGGACGAATTCGATCCCGACCGGTTCCTGCCCAACGCGCCGCCGCCGCAGCGGTATTCGTACATTCCGTTCGGAATGGGCCCGAGGCAATGCATCGGGATGCAATTCGCCCTCGCCGAGGCGACGCTGGTGCTGGCCATGCTGTTGCGGGACTTCGTCATCGCGCCGACCACCGATCGTCCGGTGACTCCGGTGGCCCAGATCACGCTGCAGCCCAGCGACCCCGCGCCATTCCGGCTGACACCGCGCTAGTTCACCGCCAGACCCGTCGCAGGCGCTCATCCCACGCCTGGAACTTCTCCAGGCCCGGCTGTACCAGGCTGGAGCGGGCGATTGCGCGGATGATCAGCGCATTCACGGAAGCCAGCAGCGGCGGCAACGGCCTTGCGATGTCCACGAAGAGCACGACGCGAACCGCGTCCGTGTCGTTCCAGACCTCGTGCTCGAACGTATCGTCGAAGATGAGGCTCCTGCCTTCCGCCCAGTGCCCGACCTGGTCATCGACCCGGATGCGGCAGCCCCGCGGGTCCGGCACGATCAGCCCGAGGTGATAGCGCAGCACGCCGGCATACGGACCGCGGTGGGGCGGCAGGTGCTTGCGCGGCATCAGGATGGAAAAGAACGCGCTGGTGACCCCGGGAATGCGATCCAGCAGCGCGGCGGTGCGCGGGCAGCGCGCGCAATTGCTCGCGATCTCGATTCCCCAGGCGCGAAAGAAGAACGTCTTCCAGCGGTCGTCGTCGGTGAGCGCGCGATTCTCTTCGGAGATGTCCTGGAAGTTGGGGATTTCGTTCACGTAGCGAAGCACATGATCCAGTTCGCCGCGAACGTCCCGCCACCTGGACTCGATGTCGGTGATCCAGGGGAACTGCGCCTCGCCGAAGAACGGGCGGTTGCCGACCCGGGAGAACCGGCGCATCAGCATCTGGACCGGGATCAGCACCAGGAACAGCGCCACGGTCGCCAACGCCGTGAGCTTGTCCGCCGCGCGGCCCGGCACCGTTCAGCGTCCCCGCGCCGGCCAGTGCGCCGCCAGCCGGCGGTTCCAGTCCGCCAGCCGCGCGATGCCCGGCTGTACCACGCTGGAGCGGGCTACGAGCCAGATCATGGCATGGTTGAGCGCCGCCAGCGGCTGCGGAAGCGGGCGCGCGAAGTCCACGAAGAGCACGACCCTGATCCCGCTCGTGTGATTCCACGCCTCGTGCTCGAAGGTGTCGTCGAAGATCAGGCTCTTGCCTTCCTCCCAGTGCACGACGTGCGATCCCACCCGCAGGCCGCAGGCCTCGACATCGGGAATGCGCAGCCCGAGGTGATAGCGCAGCACCCCGGCAAAATGGCCGCGATGCGGCTTGAGATGGGTGCCCGGCATCATGATGGAGAAGAACCCGCTCTTCATTCCCTCGATCCGCTGCAGCAGCCGGGCGGTGTCCGGGCAGCGCGCGCAGTTGTCGGGAACCGGGACGCCATAGGCGAAGAAGAAGAAGCTCTTCCAGTTGTCGCGCTCCGTTAGTCCCGCGGCCTCATCGGACAGGTCGATGTAGTTGGGCGCGCTGTCCCGGTGCAGCAGCACCTGATCGAGCTCGGCCCGGATGAGGTGCCAATTCGCTTCCAGCTCGGCGGCCCACGGGAACCGGGCCGCATCGAGCAGTTCCGTATGCCCGACCAGCGAATAGCGAAACAGCGTCCGCTCCAGCGGCAACAGGATCGCGAACAGCAGCATCGTCAACCGGTTGGCGATCTTGCGCGGCACCTTGCGAAGGGTCTGAAGCAACGATGTGCCCATGAGACGCGATCGGCTATGATGGGATGACGTGTGGATTTGGCCCCACTCAGCTCGTGCGAAAGGGAACAATGCGTGCGGATGATACCAGAGCGACTGCGGCCGAAAGCGACGCCCGAATGGAGCCAGATGCTGCTTCTGGCTGCGACCGCGGTGCGAATGGTGTCCTCTCTCGGCTTGACGATCATGGCGGGGCGCGCCCTTTCGCCGGGTGAGTTCGGCGGCTTCGCCCTGGTCACGACGGCGTTCGGCCTGGCGCACGAGTTCACCGACATGGGAAGCGGCAACGTCGCCGTGCGCGCCGCCGCCCGCGAGCGCCACAACGAGCGCACGATCCTCGAGCACCTGCTCGGACTGCGCCTGATCCTGTGCGTCGTCGCGGGTCTTGCCTGCGCCGGCTTCGCGCTCGCCCGGACGGACGGAATCCTGCGCGGCCTGCTGCTCGGGACGTCGGCCGTGCTCGCCTTTTCCTACGTGAGCGCGTTCAACACCGTGTTCCAGCTACGGCAGGCCCAGATCCGCCCCGCGATCCTGAGCGTCGCGGCGCAGCTCGTCGCGGTCGCGACCGGCGCGCTGCTGCTCGTGGTCTCGGTCGACGGTCGCCTGCTCGCCGGTGTGATCATCATGCGGGAGGCGGCGGTGGTCGTCGGCACGACGCTGCTGGCGACCAACCTGCTTGGCTACAGCCCGCGCCCGCGCTTCAGCGGGGCCGCGTTGCGCTCGTTCTTTGGTGTGGCGATCGTCGTGGCCCTCGCGACGCTGGCGTACCATTTGCAGCTGCAAGGCGGCATCTTCTGGGTGCAGGTGATGCGCCCCGAGGCGGAGCTGGGCGCATTCGCTGCGGCACAGCGGCCGTTGAACTCGATCCTCTTCCTGCCCTGGCTGGTCATGTTGCCCATGGTGCCGTTGCTGTCGTGGCTGGCCGCCACGGATCGTGGCGCGTTCGTGCGCCAGAGCCAGGCCGCGATCGATCTGTTGATCGGGCTGGGTGCCGTCATGGCCGTCGTCACCTTTCAGCTTGCGGAGCCCCTGCTCGCGTTTCTTTATGGCGCGCGGTTCAGCACGGGCTCGCTTTCAGCCGTAGGCACGATGCACTGGCTGGCACCGCCGCTGGGCGCCTCCTTCGCGGTAGCCGCGCTGTCCACGATCCTGCTGGCCGATCACCGGGAATGGGCGCTGCTGGGCGTGAGCGCCGGCGGTTGCGTGGCCTATGCCGTGCTCAACGTGCTGCTGTTGCCCGATGCCGGTTTCGTGGGCAGCGCGATCGCCACTGCCGGTTCCCTGGGGCTCGTGGCGCTTGGCGGCATGCTGATCGTCGGGGGGCTGGGGATCGTGCCCGGCAGACGCACGCTGCAGATCCTGCTGCCTGCGGCCATCCTGTTCCTGCTCCTTCGCATCCTCTCCGGCCCGCCCTTCCTGCAGCTCCTGGTGGCCGCCCCCCTGACCCTTGCCGCGCTGGCTGCCGTGTGGCGTTTCCCGAGCCTCGCCTCCAGCCGGAAGGAGCAGATGGCGCTGTCGCAGGAAGCGCTGGCGCGAAATTGCTGAAATGAGCGGCGCGGCCTGGAGCGGGGTGCTGCGCAGCCTGCGCGCGGATGCGCGGCGCCTGAAGAGCTACCAGCGCGGCAAGTTCGGCTACCAGCCGCTGGCATGGTTTCTCGACCCCGGGTGGGTCTGCGTGCTGCTCTACCGGCTCTCGCACCTGCTGTGGCTGCGGGGCTGGACGCGCACCGCGCGCCTGCTCATGCAGACCAACTCCCTGATGACCGGTGCGGACATCCATCCCGAGAGCGAGCTCGGCGCCGGATTGCTCATCCCCAGCCCGTGCGGCGTCAACATTTCCGCCCGGGCCGGCGAGAACCTCGCCGCGCTCGCGCTCGTAGGCATCGGCGGGAGCGTGCGTGACG
This sequence comes from Betaproteobacteria bacterium, assembly GCA_012274175.1. Taxonomy (GTDB): domain Bacteria; phylum Pseudomonadota; class Gammaproteobacteria; order Burkholderiales; family Usitatibacteraceae; genus Usitatibacter. The sequence goes on along the minus strand of JAAOZZ010000158.1, from coordinate 34 downwards.
CCGACGTCGGCGCGGGAGTCGGCCTGCCCCTGCT
>JAAOZZ010000157.1 GCA_012274175.1 Betaproteobacteria bacterium | reverse complement strand
GCGTCCTTCAGCGCGGTCGCGGCCTCCTGCTTGGCCGCGCCGATCGCCGCGGTGGCCTCCTGCATCGCGCTCGTCACGTTCTCTGCCGCCTCGCGCTTGGCGCGCATGACCTCGACGCCCGCCTCGTGCAGGCTGTCCCGGGCCTGGTCGATTTCCACCAGCGCGCGCTCGAGCTCCTTGCGCCGCTCCGGATCCTTCGTGCGTTCGAGCATCTCCTTCACGACGGTGCGGGAGATATCGATGGCGCTTTCCGAGAACGTGGAATCGATCTCGCGCTTGATGGCGCGGTTTTCCTCCGGCGTGGCGCCGCTCTTCTCGAGGTGGATGAGACGGAAGGGCGTGGCGAAGAGGCCCAGCCCGAGCAGGACGAAGAGCCCGCCCACGAGCAGCCCCCACCAGGGGGTGCGGTGCAGCAGCTGCGAGACGGATTTCATGGCCGCACTGTAGGGCTTCCGGGCGCCCGGCGCGAGCGGCCGGGGCCGAAGTGCAGAAACCGCGCGTCGAAATGCCCCCGATGGCGACGAAATGCCCGTGGAATGGGCCCCGGCGCGGCCGCCGGCGCCCCACGGCCGCGAACGCCGGACTACATCTGCTTGAAGAGGTGGGTGAAGGCCCGGGAGACGACCAGGGTTTCGCCGTGGTCCCGCAGGCAGATCTCGGCCTGGTCCTTGAGGCTGCGGCGCACCGAGGCGATGGCGTCGACGTTGACGATGGTCGCGCGGTGCACCTGCCAGAACCGCGCAGGGTCGAGCTCGTCCAGCAGCTCGCGGATGGGCTTGCGGATGAGCGACTCGGCCTCGGCGGTGACCACCCGCGTGTACTTGTCGTCGGACTGGAAGAAGAGCACCTCCTCCACCGGGATCAGGCGCACGTGGGAGCCCACCGAGGCCTTGATCCAGCGCAGGTGCCCCGGGCCCTGGGGGGAAAAGCGCGCCGCCAGGCTCTCCACGAGCCGCTCGATGGGCGGCGGGCGGCCGGTGATGCGCTCCTTCACGCGCTCGATCGCGATCGCGAGGCGTTCCTCGTGGAAGGGCTTGAGCAGGTAGTCGACGGCTCCGCGCTCGAAGGCCTCGACCGCGTACTGGTCGAATGCCGTCACGAACACCACGTGGGCGCGCGAGCCTATCGAGCGCGCCGCCTCCAGCCCGTTCACGCCCGGCATGTGGATATCGAGGAAGAAGAGCGACGGCGCGTGGTCGTCGAGCACGCGGGCCACGTCGCGGCCGTTCTCCATCTCGTGGACGATCGCGAGCTCGGGCCACAGGCGCTCGAGGCGCGCGCGCAGCTGAGCGCGCAGCAGCGGCTCGTCGTCGGCGATCACCGCGCTCACGCGCCCGGGCGTTTGCGGGGCCGCGAACGTCGTCACCGGGGCACCTCGATGAAGGCCACGACGCCGTGGGGAGCGTTTTCCTCCAAGACCAGGCGCGCCGAGGCCCCGTAGAGCGCCTTCAGCCGCTCGCGGATGTTGGCGAGCCCCACGCCGCCGCCTTTCTTGGGCGTGATGCCCTCGCCCGTGTCGGCCACGGACACCCGCAGGCGCCCGTCCACCTCCTCGGCGCGGATCACGACGCGCCCGCATTCGCAGCACGGGTCCACGCCGTGCTTGATGGCGTTTTCCACCAGCGAGATCAGCATCATCGGAGGGAAGGCCCGGTCCTTGAGGGGATCGGGCACCTCGATGGCGAACTCGAGCCGCGAGCCCATGCGCACGCTTTGGATCTCGAGGAAGGCCCTCGCCATGTCGATCTCGCGCCCGAGGTTGGTGGCGCCCTCGCGCATCTGGGGCACTGCTGCGCGCAGGTAGTGGATGAGGCTCGAGAGCACCCGGGAAGCGGCCGGCGCGTCGGTCTCCACCAGGTGCTGGACGTTGGCGAGGGTGTTGAACAGGAAATGGGGCTCGACCTGCGCCTGCATGAGCTGCAGCCGCGCCTCGAGCACGCTCTTCTCCAGCCGGTGGCGCTCGCTTTCGGCGCGCAGGATGCGCGCCTGGTCGCGCGCGTGGCGCTCGCGCAGCAGCATGCCCGCCACCACCACGCAGCCGAAACCGATGCCCAGGCCCATGGTGATCGTCACGCCCGCGAGCCGCTCGGTGAACATGTGGGTGAGGGTGCGGCCCTTCACGAGCCCCGCGAGGAGCGTGCCCAGGAAGGATCCCGCCACCACGGCGAGGACCTGCATCGCCTCCCGCGGCAACCGCGTCTGGCGGACGTTGCCGGCCCAGGTGAAGAGCAGCATGCTCGTGTAGCCCACGCAGAGCGCGCTCACGAGCAGGTCCCAGTAGGTGTTGCTGAAGAGCCAGACGATCGACAGGCTCGCCACGACGCACAGGGCGGTCACGGCAAGCACGCGGCGCACCGTCAGCCCGTCGAGCAGGTGGATGGGATTCTCCATCCCGCCAAGTTACCGAATCCCGGCATCCGATGGCAAAGGCCGTGCGACGAAACGCGCATTCGCGGCGCCCGGCCGCCTGGGGGCATCCGGGCGCCGAACGACCCGTTACGGGCCGGGAGCCAGGTCCGCCCTCAGGGGATTGCGCGACCAGCCTCCGCGATGGGCTTGCACCACGATGGAGAAATGCGCCTGGGGCGCGATGGCCACTTCATCTGCGGAATGCCGCGCTTGCCTCAGCTCGCGCTGGGTGTAGGGGGAAACCGGGTCGTCGAGGATCGCCGCGGCGGCGACGAGGAACCAGACGCAGACCGCGATCGTGACGAACGAGGCGATCGAGGAATTGCTGGGCAGCGGTGCGAAGCGATAGTCGGGCATGTTCCTTCTCCTGGTTCCCTGCCGGCCGGCGCGTAGCGCGGGTTCACGGCATGGACGCAGGTTAGGCACTCCTCCTGCAAGGCAAAAGCGGAAAGCGACGAAATGCGGAAAAGGCGGACCGAAACGCGGGAACGCCGGGTCGTCCGCGTTATGTCGCGCCCGCCGATGCGCGGGGCGCAGGGGCGAGGGAGCCCGCCAGCATTCCGGCGACGCTCGCCGCGAGCCCCGCCAGCACCGGCGGCAGCGCGGCGTCGGGGGCGAGCACCTCGAGCGCGATCCATACGCCGAGCCCCAGCGCGATGGAAGCGCGCGCCCCGCGCGCATTCGCCCGCGGCCAGTAGAGCCCCGCGGCGAGCGGCACGAACGCCGCCACGAGCACCACCTTGCCCGAGTTGTTCACCAGGTCGTAGATGGAAAGCGTCGAGCCGAGCGCCATGGCGGTGACCGCCAGCGCGAGCACGGCAACGGTCAGGCGCATCGTTCGCAGCAGCGCGCGATCGTCCAGGGGAGCGCGGCCCGCCTCGGATAGTCGCCACGCGAGGACGGGGCGGATCACGTTCTCGGCGAGGGCCACCGCCGGGGCGAGGAGCGCGCCGCTCGCGGTGGACAGGATCGCCGAGAGCAGCGCGCCGAAGAAGAGCGCCTGAACCGCGATCGGCGTGCGCTCGAGGCTCAGCATGGGCAGGATGCGCTGGAAGACGTCCTGCTGCGGCACGGAGCCCAGCAGCACCACGAGGCCCGAGGCGATGTAGGCCAGCACGGAGCGCGCGTCCGGCGCGGGCAGCAGGTGCAGCCTTCCCGCGGCGGAGGCCGCCGCCACGACCCGCTGCACGCCCCCAGCGAGATCCGCCACGACCCACGCGACGTATCCCAGCCCCACGACGATTACCGTGGCCTGGAGCGCGTCCGTGAGGGACACCGACCACAAGCCGCCCGCCAGCGTGTACGCGAGCACGATCGCCGCGCCGAGCACGACACCCATGCGGGTATCGATGACCCCGCCCGACAGCAGCGAGAAGGCGAGCCCCAGGGCCACCAGCTGCGCGGCCACCCACCCCAGGTAGGAGAACGCGATGCACACGGAGAGGATCGCCTCGGCCGTACGGTCGTAGCGCGCGCGGAAATAGTCTCCGAGGGTGATCACGTCGAGGCGGAAGAGGCGCCGCGCGAAGACCGCGCCCACGAGTACCAGGCAGCCCGCCGCCGCGAAAGGATCCGCCGCCACGCCCTGGAGCCCTTCCTTGAGGAAGGTGGCCGGGATCCCGAGGACCGTCTCCGCGCCGAACCACGTGGCGAACACGGTGGCCACCGCGATCGGCGTGCCGAAGCGTCCCTGGGCGAGGGCATAGTCGCCGGCGCTGCGCACGCGCGTGGCGGCGTAGAGCCCCACCGCCCCCGCGGCGGCGATGTAGAGGAGGACGAGTCCCGCGAGCACCGGACTCGCCAGCGGCGAGCCGC
>JAAOZZ010000156.1 GCA_012274175.1 Betaproteobacteria bacterium | reverse complement strand
GTCCACGATCACCGAGTCGCCTTCGGCGAGCCCGCCGGTGACGACCATGTCCTTGCCGATCCAGTTGGCGGTCTGCACCGGCTTGGGTACCACCTTGCCGTCCGGCCCCACGGTCATGACCAGGCGCCCCTGGTCCGTCTGCACCACCGCGCCCTGCGGGACGAGCATCGCGCGCTGCTCGCCCGCCAGCACCCGCACCTTCACGAACTGCCCGGGGAGCCAGCGCTCGCCGGGATTCGCGAACTCCGCCCGCAGCTGCACCGCACCCGTCTTCGTGTCCACGGTGGTGCCGGTGAAGTTGAGCCGCCCGTGGTCGGCGAGGGTCGAGCCGTCCTCCCCGATCAGCTGCACGCGCGCGGCTCGCTGCGCTCCCCGCAGCCGGTTGTAGTCGCTTTCGGCCAGCGGAAAGAGCACCCAGATGGGCTGCACCTGGGTGAGCGTGGTGAGCAGGCTCGCGTCGGTGTTCGCCGTCACGAGGCTGCCTTCCGATTGCAGCGACCGTCCCGTGATGCCGGCGATGGGCGCGGTCACGCGGGTGTACGAGAGGTTGAGCTCCGCTTCCTTGAGCTTCGCGTCGGCCGAGGCGATCGAGGCGGCCGCTTGCTTCGCGGTGGACAGCGCCGTGTCGAGGTCGCGTTGCGAGATCGCCTGCTCCCGCGCGAGGGGCTCGAGGCGCTTGGCGTCGGTCTCCGCCAGCTCGTGGCGCACGCGCTCCTGCTGCAGCGCGGCCCGGGCGTCCTCCACGGCGAGCTGGTAGGGCGCCGGGTCGATCAGGAAGAGCGTCTCGCCGGCCTTCACCGCGGCGCCTTCGTCGTACTGGCGCTTCTCGAGGATGCCGCTCACCCGGGCGCGGATCTGCACCTCGCGCGAGCCCGCGGCCTGGCCCACAGCCTCCAGCGCGATGGGGACGTCCTGCGTGTGCACCTGCACCGCGGCGACCGGCAGGGGCGGGGGGGCGCCGGCGCCTGGCGTCCCGGGTCCGGCGGCCTCCTTCCCGGAGCAGGCCGCAAGCAGCAGCAGGCACGTGATGCAGGAAACAACGGCGCGTGGACGCGCGAGGGGCGGCAGGTTCATCGGGGCGCGGGACGGGAAGTCGGCAGGACCGCCGACGGGCTATTATATACATCCCTCAACGTATGTAAATCGGGAACCGGATGCGCAGGACGAAGGCGGAGGCGGCACGCACCCGCGAGGACATCGTGGAGGCGGCGCTCGCCTGCTTCGACCGCTACGGGATCGCCCACTCGACCCTCGAGCAGATCGCGTGCGCGGCCGGGGTGAGCAAGGGAGCGGTCTACCATCACTTCGCGGGCAAGCGCGAGATCCTGGCCGAGATCCGCGAGCAGGTGTCGCTGCCGCTCCTCGACGAGGCCGACACCGCGCTTCTCGCCCGCGGCGAGCCCGCCGCCCTCGATCGCATCGAGCAGTTCCTCACCGGCATCCTCGAAGGGCTCGAGCGGGATCCGCGCAAGCGCCTCGCGCTCACCGTCATGCAGTTCCGGTGCGAGTACGTGGGGCCGCTGGGCGAGGAGCTGGGGACGACCGTGCGCAATATCGAGCGCCCCACGAAGGCCCTCGAGGGCGCGTACCGCGAATCGCGCGCCGCGGGAGACCTCGTGAGCGGGCTCTCCCCGCGGATCGCCGCGCTGGAGACGATGATGTTCATGAACGGGTTGCTGCGGATTTGGATCGTGCACGGGAGTCGGTCCTCGATTCGCAGGAACGCGCGCGCCGCCATCAAGGCGCACGTGCGCTTGCGCCGCGCGGCGCATCCGCGCCGGGGGCGCTAGGAGCGCTCCGAAGCGAAGCGTCTTCGACCGGCGGCAAAACGCCGGGTTCCGGCACGGCGGTACGCCGCCGGCTCGTCGTGACCCATTCCCGATAGCGCCGCCGCGCGCAAAAAAGAAAGCCCGGCGGAGACCCGCCGGGCAAGGCCACGCGCCGGCCGTAGCCGGCGCCAGGAGTCGCATTTCCTTTGTCCAGCCCATAGTAGTTGGCGCGCGCTTTCCAAACCCCACCCGTGCCGGTGGGATCGGCACGCCGTGCGCGAAATAAGCACGCCGGAAATCGTCGGGCCACGCCCGCCGCGGGCATCCCGGACGATATTGCGCCAAGAGCGGAAAGGGTATAATCCGCGTCGCAGTGAACAGGTTCGATAAGCAGTGACTCCAGGTACCGTCGTTATCCCGACGCTCTAACTTCAGTTCCCGCCTTGCGTTCCTTGCGTCGCTCGCTCCGTCCCTGGGGGGCTTCCAGGGTTCAAATCCGAAAGGACGCGCAATGAGCACCGGTACCGTGAAATGGTTCAACGACTCCAAGGGCTTCGGCTTCATCAAACCCGACGACGGCGGCGAGGATCTCTTCGCCCACTTCTCCGAGATCCAGGGCAACGGCTTCAAGACCCTGAAGGAGAACCAGAAGGTCGAATTCGAAGCGAAGGACGGCCCGAAGGGCAAGCAGGCGGTACAGATCAAGCCGATCGCCTGAGTCCCCGTCGTCCCGGCAGCACCCGGAACGGCAGCCCGCGGGCTGCCGTTTTCCATTGGCGGCGCGCGGACGCGCGCCGCACCGAACGACTCCGCGATGGATGACCTACGATGAAGAAGCGCCTGTCCGCGACACCCCTGTCCCTCCTCGACCTGGTGACCTATCCCGAGGGCGGCACCCTCGCCGAGGCGTTCCAGGCCTCGCGCGATCTCGCGCGCCACGCCGAGCGCCACGGGTTCAAGCGCTATTGGGTGGCCGAGCACCACAACCTCGAGGGCATCGCGAGCAGCGCCACCGTGGTGCTCATGGGCTACATCGCGGCCAACACCGCGAAGATCCGCGTGGGCTCCGGGGGCATCATGCTTCCCAACCATGCCCCGCTCGTCGTCGCCGAGCAGATCGGCACGCTCGAGTCGATCTATCCGGGACGCATCGACCTGGGGCTCGGGCGCGCCCCCGGCACCGACCCGCTAACGATGCGTGCCCTGCGCAGGCACTCCACGGGCGCGGATTTCGACGCCAACGTGGCCGAGCTCGCGTCGTACTTCGCGCCCGCGGCGCCGGGCCAGGCGGTGCGGGCCATTCCGGGCGCGGGCCTCGACGTGCCGATCTGGATCCTGGGGTCGAGCCTTTACAGCGCGCACCTCGCCGCGCACATCGGGCGGCCGTACGCCTTCGCTTCGCACTTCGCGCCCGGCGACCTGCTGGAAGCGCTCGCCGTCTACCGCGCCGAGTTCAAGCCTTCGAAGGTCCTGCAGGAACCGCTCGTGATGGTGGGGGTCCCCGTGGTGGCCGCCGACACCGACGAGCGCGCCGAGCACCTCGCCACCAGCATGTACCTGCGCTCGCTTTCCATCCTGCGCGGCCAGCGCTCGGCGCTGCTGCCACCCGTGGACTCGATGGAAGGCCGCTGGATGCCCGGGGAGCGGCTGGCGGTGGCCGAGCGCATGGCGCTGATGGTGGTGGGAGGCCCCGCGCGCGTGGCCGCGGGATTGCAGGGGATCATCGACGCCACGCAAGCCGACGAGCTGATCCTGGTCTCCGAGACCTGGGACCGCGCCGCGCGGCTTCGCTCCTACGAAATTATCGCGTCCCTGGCTGCGGCAGGGCCATGAGGCACCCGGGGCCGAGCTCCGAGAGCGCATTCACGCCGAGCAGCGCCATGTCCCGATTGAGCTCGCCGCCCAGGATCGCGACGGCGTGGCGCACGCCCGCCTCTCCCCCGATCGCCGCGGCGTAATTGAAGGGGCGGCCGACCCACGCGAAATCGGCCCCCAGCGCCAGGGCCTTCAGCACGTCGGTGCCGCGGCGGATGCCGCCGTCGTACATCACGGCCATCGGTCCCTTCGCCGCCGCGATGGCACCCAGCGTGCGCAGTCCCGAGACAGTGCCGTCGAGCTGGCGCCCGCCGTGGTTGGAGACGATCACGCCGTCCACGCCGCTTTCGCGCGCGATGCGCGCGTCGTCTCCGTGCACGATGCCCTTCACCACGAGCTTGCCGCTCCAGCGCCGGCGAATCGTCTCCAGGTGGCCCCAGTGCAGATGGTCGCGCTGGCTGAAGTCGCGCTCGACGTTGCGCGCGAGGATCGGGGCGCCGCGCTCGGCGAACGAATTCTCGAAGTGCGGCATGCCGTGGCGCGCGAGGGTGCGCAGCGCGTTGCCGAAGAGCCAGCGCGGATGGGTGATGCCGTCCCATGCGAGGCGCAGCGTGGGGCGCAGCGGCGTCGAGAAGCCCGCGCGGATGTTGTTCTCGCGACTGGAGAGCACCGCCACGTCCACGGTGACCACGAGCGTGCCGAAGCCCGCGGCCGCCACGCGGTCGATCAACGGCGCGAAACGCCGCTCCTCCCCGGGCAGGTAGGCCTGGAACCACGCGTGGGGATTTTCCCGCGCGACTTCCTCGAGCCGGATCAGCGAGGAGCCGCTCATGATCATCGGGATGTTGTCGCGCAGCGCGCCGCGCGCGAGCACGATGTCGCCGCGGTAGGCCGAGAGCGCGGCGATCCCCATGGGCGCGATGCCGAAGGGCATCGCGTAGGCGCGTCCGAAGAGCGTGGCGGCGGTGCTGCGCTTCGAGACGTCGACCAGCGTGCGCGGCAGGAAGCCCCACTCGTCGAATGCGGCGCGGTTGTCACGCCACGCGGCGTTGGTCTCCACCGCGCCGCTCACGTACGCGAAGACCGGGCGGGGGAGCCGGCGACGGGCGGCGCGCTCGAGGTCGTCCAGCGAGAGGATGCTGCGCAGGGACCGGGACAAGGCGCGGGTCTTTTGCGATGGGGAAGCAAACTTTACTATATCGGCATGGCCTCCCCACCGCTCGCGCACCACTTCGTCACCGAGGCGTACCAGAACGCATGGGCGAACCACCGCCTGCTGGGCGCCTGCGCGCAACTTTCGCAGGCCGAGTTCGCCGCGAAGCGCACGAGCTTCTTTCCTTCGATCCAGGCGACCGCGAACCACATCCTCACCGTGGACTGGTTCTACCTGGAAGCGCTCGAGCGCAGCCGTGCGGGGCTTCCTCCCCACGACGACCCGGGGAGGTTCTTCCGGCCGGAGGTCCCGTTCGATCGTTGCGCCGAGCTCGCGCGCGAGCAGCTCGCGGCGGGCGGCCGGCTCATCGCGTACTGCGAATTCCTGGAAGAGGGCCAGCTCGACGCGACCGTCGAGCTCCCGCGCCGCCACGGCATCGAGCGCGACCGCGTGCGGCGCATCCTCGCCCACCTCTTCCAGCACGACATCCACCATCGCGGCCAGGTGCACGCGATGCTCGCGGGCACCGGCGTGAAGCCGCCCCAGCTCGACGAGTTCTACTGTGCGGGCGAAGCGCACCTGCGCGCGGCCGACTTCGCCGCCCTCGGCTTCACCGAAGCCGCCATCTGGCGAGAATCGGGGACAGACCCCGATATC
>JAAOZZ010000155.1 GCA_012274175.1 Betaproteobacteria bacterium | reverse complement strand
GCGCTCCTGGAGCAGTCTGTGCAGGTTCATGGCGTTTTGTTCCGGGGGCTTCGGTTACACCTGAAATCCGGCGAGGTCCCGGGCGGCAGGATTGGGCGGACGAACGGGCTAGCAGTTTACCGTTCCCGAAGGCGAAAATGCATGCCATGGACCCGCAATCCACCCTCGAGCGCCCCGCCCTCGAGGAGCGCATCGCATTGCTGCGTCCCGGGCTGGACCTGCTGGGGCTGCCGGCATGCGTGCTCGATGCGCGGCTTCGCTACTGCTTCGTGAACGTTGCGTACTGCGAGCACACGGGGCGCAAGGAAGCGGATTTCCCGGGCCGCACGCCCGACGAGGTGTTCGAGGTGAAGCCCCCGGACTCGCGCCGGGCGTACCTGCAGCGAGCGATTTCCGGCGAGACGGTGGTCATGAACCGCCGCGTCCATCAGGGGCCCAACGCCGGCTCGTGGCTGCGCGCCCATTACTTCCCGCTGCGCGACGAAGCCGGCGCCGTGACGGGCGTGCTGGTGGTGCTGGTGGACGTGCAGCAGCTGAAGGACGCCGAGGCGGCGCTCGCCGACCGCGAGCGCCAGTTGACGCTCCTGATCGACGCCGTGGGCTTTCCCATCGTCTACCTGGATCGCGGCGGCGTGATCCGCTTCGCCAACGGCCCCAGCCGCGTGTGGTCGGGCCTCGAGCCCGGGGAGCTCGTGGGCAACCGCCTGGAGACGGTCGCCAACGAGGACACGATGCGGGCGGTGGCGCCGTACCTGGAGCGCGCCTACGCGGGCGAGGCCTGCTCCTACGAGCGCGAGGCGCGCTGGCCCGGGCGCGAGCCGCGGCGCATCCGCGTGCACCTCATTCCGGACCGCGACGCCGCGGGCGAGCTGAGGGGCGTGCTCTCCGTGATCATCGACATCGAGGACGACCATCGGCTGCGCACCGCCCTGGACGACCAGAGGAAGCGCCTGCAGCTCGTGGTGGACAACATCGGCGTGCCGATGAGCTACATCGACCGCGACCTGCGCTTCCGCTTCGCCAACCAGCCGGGCTTCGACTGGCGGGTCGCCACGCCGGAGCAGGCCATCGGCAAGCGCGTGGACGAGGTCTTCGACGCGCCGACCATGGCCATCATCTCGCCCCACATCGCCGCGGCGCTCGCCGGCGAGAAGCGCGTCTACGAGCGCGTCGCCCACCTGAAGGACGGCGAGCGCCGGTGGGTGCGCGTGCACCTCGTGCCCGACGTGGGCCCCGACGGGACGGTGCTGGGCATCTACACGCTCATCATCGACGTGGACCACGATCACCGCATGCGCGAGGCGCTCGAGCACCAGGAAGCGCAGCTGCGCTACTTCGCCGAGAACATTCCCGGTCCGATCGCGGTGGTGGATTCCCAGTTCCGCTACCTCTTCGCGAACAAGGTTTTCCAGCGCATCCGCGGCGTGGCCCTGGAGGAGATCGTCGGGCGCCCTGTCTCCGAGGTGCTGGGTCCCGAGGCCTCTCCCCTCTACTTCGAGCCCTTCGTCGAGCGGCTGCGCGCCGGGGAGACCTGCACCTACGAGCGCCTGGTCGGTCCGCCCGGCGGCGAAGCCCGCTGGCACCTCGTGCGCCTGGCGCCGATCATGGACGAGGAGGGGCACTTCAACGGCTACTACATCGTGGGCAGCGACATCCACGACATGAAGCTCGCCGAGGAGCGCCTGCGTTCCCAGCAGGAGCAGTTGCGGCTCTTCGCCGACAACATCCCCGATTCCGTCGCCTACCTCGATCGCGACCGGCGCATCCGCTTCGCCAACCGCCAGTTCGCCGCGCTGCGCGGCGTGCCCGTCGAGGAGATCGTCGGCAAGACCACCGCCCAGCTCATGGGAACGGAAGTGGCCGCCTGGATCGCCGAGCGCACCCAGCGCGTGCTCGATCACGGCGAGGTCGCCACCTACGAGCGCCAGATTCCCCTGCCCGACGGCACCAACCACTGGTTCCACGTGAAGGCGGTGCCGCACTTCGACGAGGACCGGCGCGTGGTCGGCATGTACGTGGTGAGCCACGACATCCACGAGGTGAAGGAGGCCCAGGCGGATGTCGAGGACAAGGAACGGCAGCTGCGCCAGGTGATCGACTCGATCCCCACGCCCATGTGCTACGTGGACGCCGAGACGCGCTACCGCTACGTGAACGACGCCTTCCTCGCCTACATCGGCCGCAGCGCCGAGGACATCGTGGGGCGCCTGGTGCGCGACGTGCTGGGCGACGACCGCTTCCACCACCTGCAGCCGCACCTGGACCGCGTGCGCGCGGGCGAGACCCTCTCCGTCGAGCGGCTCGTGCGCTTCGCCGACGGCAAGTCCCGCTGGATGACCGTGCGCCTCACGCCCCGCATCGTGGACGGTCAATACCTGGGCTACTACGCCACCACGAGCGACATCCACGACCAGAAGACGGTCGAGGAGGAGCTGCGGCGCGCCAACACCATCCTCTCGGCCCACTTCGACAACACGCCGCTCGCGGTGATCGAATGGGACACGGAGCTGCGCATCGTGCGCTGGTCGGGGCATTCGGAGGCGATCTTCGGCTGGAAGGCCGACGAGGCGCTGGGACGCCCGCTCGGGGGCTGGCGCCTGGTCTACGAGGAGGACGAGGCCGCGGTGGGCCGCATGATCCGCGCCCTGGTGGAAGGCCCCGAGCGCCACGCGACCCTCCTGCACCGGAACTATCGGAAGGACGGCTCGGTGATCTGGGTGGAGTGGCACAACTCGGCCCTGCGCGACGAGCTGGGGCGCGTGATCTCCATCCTCTCCCTCGCACAGGACGTGTCCTCGCGCATCCAGGCCGAGGAGCGCCTGCAGTACATGGCCACCCACGACGGCCTCACCGGCCTGCCCAACAGCGTGCTGCTGAACGACCGGCTGGACGCCGCGATCTCCCGCGCCCGCCGCTCCCATGGGCGCGTGGGCGTGATGTTCCTCGACCTGGACCACTTCAAGGACGTGAACGACTCCCTCGGCCACCGCGTGGGAGACGCGCTGCTGAAGGAGCTCGCCCGGCGCATCCGCGCCGCACTGCGCCAGAGCGACGTGCTCGCGCGCATCTCCGGCGACGAGTTCGTGGTGGTGCTCGAGGATTTTCCCGACGAGAACGCCCCGGAGCTGGTGGCGCGCAAGATCCTGGAGGAGGTCTGCCGCCCGTTCCAGCTCGACGGCCACGAGATCCACGTGAGCGGCAGCCTGGGCCTGGCGCTGCATCCCGAGGACGGCACCGACGCCGAGACGCTGCTCAAGAACGCCGACGCGGCGATGTACCACGCCAAGGAGCTGGGCCGCAACGGCTTCCGGAACTTCTCCGCGGAGCTCGCTTCGCGGCGCGCGCACCGCGTGCAGGTGGAGACGGCGCTGCGCCGGGCGCTGAAGAGCGACGAGCTCGTGCTGCACTACCAGCCCATCGTGGACATTCCCTCGGGACGCGTGCTGCGCGCCGAGGCGCTCCTGCGCTGGAACGACCCGGAGCGCGGCCTCGTGCTGCCCCAGGGCTTCATCCCGCTCGCCGAGGAATCGGGCCTGGGGCACGCCGTGGGCCACTGGGTGCTCGAGCGCTCGTGCCGGCAGGCGCGGGCGTGGCGCGACGCGGGCCTGGGCGACATCGTGATCTGCGTGAACCTGTCCGCGGGACAGCTGCGCGACACCGCGATGATCGCGGACCTGAAGCGCACGCTGCATGCCACCGGGTGCGAGCCGGGGTGGCTCCAGTTCGAGATCACGGAGACCAGCATGGTGCGCGACGTCGACGGGGCGAGCCTCGTGCTCGCGAAATTGCGCGGCCTGGGCGTGCGCGTCGCCATCGACGACTTCGGCACCGGCTTCTCGAGCCTTTCGCACCTGCGCCATTTGCCCGTGGACGTGCTGAAGATCGACAAGGCTTTCGTGGCCGACATCGACGGCGCGGGGACGGGCCCGCGCCGCGGCGAGAAGGCGGGCGGGGCGGCGATCGTCTCCGCGGTGATCGGCCTCGCGCGCGGCCTGGGCCTGGAAGTGGTGGCCGAGGGCGTGGAGAAGCGCTCGCAGCTGAACTTCCTCACCCGCGAAGGCTGCTCCGCATGCCAGGGCTACCTGCTCTGCCCGCCCCTGCCCGCGGAGGAATTCGAGCATTGGCTCGCCTCCCGCCGCAAGATCTCCGCCCGCGCGCGCCCCGCCGCCGGCAAGGCGCGCAAGGCCCGCTCGCCCGCTCGCCGGTGACCGCCGCGACGGTCATTGCCCATGGCGGTGATCGCTCCGCCTTCCCGATTCGCTTGATTTGGCGCAAACCGCGCCCGGCCGAAGGGCGTACAAAAAAAGGCGACGAACGAATCGCGAAAGGAATTCCATGGAAACGATACTCAACAGCGCCTTGATCCCGTGGCTGCTGGCGCTGTGCCTGGCCATCGTGGCGGCGGTGGCGCTCGCCTACAGCCAGCGCGAAGTCGTCGACACGGGCATACCCGCGCTGCTCGCACGGATGATGGGACGTTACGGCCTCACGGTCCGCGACGTCGATACCCCCGGCCTCGCGCGCAGGTTCTATGCCGCTCGCCGCATCTGCGCCACCTGCCAAAGAAGGCTGCAGTGCCGCGAGTGGATCCGCGAAGCGCCCCCGGACGACATCGCGCTCTTCTGCCCCAACGAGGAATTCCTCGCCCACATCGTGCGCAAATAAATCGGGGACAGACCCCGATTTCTACCAGCGGATGGAGACCCGGGCGCCGCCCAGGGGGGAATCGGAGATGTTCGCTTCCCCGCCGTGCCATTCGGCGACGCTCTTCACGATCGCGAGTCCCAGCCCCACGCCCCCGCTGTCGCGCCCGCGGCTGTTCTCCAGGCGCGTGAAGGGCTCGAAGAGCCGGTGGCGCTCGCCGGGCGGGACCCCGGGTCCGTCGTCGTCCACGCTGATCACGGTGTGTGAGCCGGCGCGCTCCACCGTCATCGCCACCCGGGACTTCGCGTAGCGCACGGCGTTACGCAGCACGTTGGCGAGCGCGCGGGAGAGGAACTTCGCGTCGCACGCGATGCTCTCCGGCAGGTGTCGCGGGGCGTCGATCGCGATCGAGCGTCCCGTGGCGCGCATCTCCTCCTGGGCGCGGCGCAGCACGTCGTCCACGAGCTGTACCGCCGGCACTTCCTGCGGGTTGTACGGCGGCGCCTCCCGCAGGTTCGCGAGCAGCAGCAGCTCCGCCACCAGCTCCTCCAGGTCCACGACGTCCCGTTCCATCGCCGTGAAGCGCAGCTCGCGATCGCCCGCGTCTGCGCTCGTGCGGGCAAGCTCGAGGTCGAACTTCAGCTGCGCGAGCGGCGTCCTCAGCTCGTGGGCCACGCCCTGCTCCATGTCGCGGTGGGACTGGAGCAGCGCCTGCACGCGCCCGGCCATCACGTTGAACGCATCGGCGATGGGCTTGAGCAGCGACGCCTTGCCCACCTGCGCCCGCACGCCGAAGTCGCCCTCGCCCACCCGTGCCGTCGCCGCCTTGAGGCTTTCCAAATCGCGCCACAGCGGGTGCGTCCAGCGCCACAGGATCGCGCACAGCCCCAGGGTCACGAGTGCCAGGATGATGGCGTAGTACACCGTCAGGTATTCGTAGGCGCCGACCCACTCGATGCGCAGCGCCCGGTCCGTCTGCCCGATCCGCCTCAGGTACACCGCGCCGCCCCCGGGCCGGTCGCGGAAGGCCACGTCGCCCACGCGCAGCCGCTCCCGTTCCGAAGGCGACATGAAGAAATCGTCGAGCGCGCGGTCGAGCGGCACGATCTGGTGCTCGACGCGGAAGGTCTTCTCGATCTCCTTCAACCGCCCCTGCCAGTCGGGAACGCGCGTGTTGGTGATGATGCGCTCGGCGCGGTCGAACGCGACGCCGGCGCGCGCGCGCTGCTCCTCGGCGTGCAGCTGCACCATCACCTGGTCGGTCACGTACATGAAGAGCACGAACGCCGCCGTGGCCGGCAGCATGAGGAACAGGTACAGGCGCAGGAACAGGCGCAGCATCGGCGGGGCAGGCCGGGGCTATCGCGGCGGCGCGCTATGCGTCGCCGGTGAAGAGGTAGCCCCGCAGTCGCACGGTCTTGATCATCGCTTCGCTGCCGCCCGCTTCCTGGAGCTTCCTGCGCAGGCGGCAGATGCGCGCGTCGATGGAGCGGTCGAGGCTCGCGCCGCGGCGCGCGGCGTCGATCTCGACCCGGCCCGCGGCGAGCTTGTCCTCCCGCGGCTGCGGCGGCGCGGCGCGCGCGCGGCGCAGCAGCGCTTCCACGCGCGCGAGCAGCACGCGCGGCTCCACGGGCTTCACCACGTAGTCGTCCGCGCCCATCTCCAGGCCCAGCACCTGGTCGATGTTCTCGCCCTTCGCGGTGAGGATGAGGATCGGGACGCGGTGGTTGCGGCGCAGCTCCCGGCACAGCGTGAGCCCGTCCCGGCCCGGCAGCATGAGGTCGAGGATCACCAGGTCGGGCTTCAGGCGCTCGAAGCGCTCGGCCACCGCGAGCCCGTCGCTTTCGATGAACACCTCGAAGGGATGGCGCTCCAGGTAGTCGCGGATCGACGCGGCGAGCCGCGCGCTGTCCTCCACCAGCAGCACGCGGGATCGGCGCTGGACGGCGGCGGCGCCCGGCTCGCGGGCGAGGGTGTACTCGGCGGCGCGCATGGGGGAAGGATACTCCACGCCCCCCCGCACGGGCGGTGACGTTTCCTTCCCGAACCTTGCGAAACGTTACGCGGCGCCGCGCCGCGCGGGCCTCACGCCTTCTTGGTGACGAGGAAGTTGCGCACCTGGCGCACGCCCTTCACGCCGCTCGCGATGCGCTCGGCGCGGCTGCGGGCGGCGTCGTTGTCCGCGAGGCCGTTCAGCGTGACGACCCCTTCCCGGGTATCGACGTCGATCTTGAGCACGCTCAGGTCCGGGTCCTTGATGAAATCCGCCTTGATCGACGCGGTAATCGCGGTGTCGCTCATCGCCGAGTGCGCCGCGGTGCCGTCGGCGGGCATCGAGCTTTCGACGGACGCGAGCGCCTCCCGGGTCTTCTCCTCGGCTTTCTTGCCCGCTTGGGCGAGCGAGTCCCCGGCGTGCGCGAGCGCGTCGTCGGCCTTGCGGCCCACGGCCGCGCCGTCGCGCTCGGCGCGGGCCATGTCCTGGCGGTCGCACGCGGCGAGCGTGGTAGTGGCGAGCGCGGCGACGATGGCCGCGCGCAGTGCAATCGTTCTCATGACGCCTCCTTGCAAGGGAAGGTACCGGCAATCGGGTCGCCGGCGGACTCCAGCATCGTAGTTCGCCGCGCGGCGCGGCACCGTCGGCGCTTCCCGCGATCCCGTGTCGGTCCCCGCCGACGCACGCGCGTCGGCGCATTCCGACGCCGGAATAGGAGATTCGGGACGGCCGGCCGCGCGCCGTTCCGACAGAGCGCGCCGCGGCGACTGCCTAAGCTTGAGTGCAGCCGGATCATTTCCACACCCCGAGGAGAAAGCCATGCGCGTGACCGCCGAACCGAATCCCATCGCCCGCGACATCCAGAACGTCGTGGAGGACGCCCAGGACCTGCTGAAGACCGTGCGCAGCGAGGGCGAGGGCAAGATCACCGAGATGCGCACGAAGGTGCAATCGCAGATCGACACCGCGCGCGCCTCCTTGGCCGAGCTGCAGCGCTCGGTGCAGGACGGGGCCCGCGTCGCGGTGGCGAACACCGATGAATACGTGCGCGCCAATCCCTGGCGGGCCGTGGGCATCAGCGCGGCGGTGGGCGCGCTCGTGGGCTTCCTCGTCGCCCGGCGCTGAGGCGCTCCATGGGGCTTTTCGGCGAAGCGAGGAGCATCGTGGACGACGTGAAGGGACTCGCGTCGACGGGCCTTCGCGCCGTGCGCACGCGCCTCGAGCTGCTGGTGATCGAGCTCGCCGAGGAAAAGGCGTGGATCGCGCGCTTCGTGATGGTCGCCGTGGCCGCCCTCTACCTCGTGACCTTCGGCCTCGCGCTCGCGATCTGCGCCCTCGTGCTGTGGTCGTCCGAGGAGAACCGCCCCGCGATCCTCGCCTGCTTCGCGGCGGCCTTCCTCGCGATCGGCGGCGGAGGGCTCGCGTACATCTACCTCGCCTCGAGGAAGCGCCGGCCCGCCCTGGGCGAGACGATCGCGATCCTGAAGGGCGACGAGACAGCCCTGCGGCAGGACCCGCGAGGCGCCGGCGACGAGGCGGCCCTGCGCCAGGACCTGCAAGGCGCCGGCGATGACTGAGCTCGAGGTCCTTCGCCGCCGGCGCGAACTGGTGTTGCTCTCGGCCGGGCTGCAGCGCGCGACCATCGCGCGGCGGCTCGACCGGATCGAGGCCAACCCCGCGCGCGTGGCCCTGGGCTACGCGGCGAGGATGGTGGGCCGCCCGATGCTCTGGAAGCTGGGCTCGGCAGCGGTCGGTTTGGCAGTGCGTGCGTACCGGAGGCGATCCGCCAGCAGGCGGCGCCATGAGACAACCATAGTGGATAAAGGAGATTGAAATGCTTTATTGGGCAGCCGTTTTCTTCATCATCGCACTGGTCGCCGCGGTCCTGGGCTTCGGCGGCATTGCCGCGGGCGCGGCCGGGATCGCCAAGATCCTGTTCTTCATCTTCCTCATCGCCTTCGTGGTCTCGCTCCTCATGGGCGTGTTCCGGCGCGGGGTCTAAGGAGAGCTCCATGCTGAAAGTCCACATCCTGGGCGCCGCGGCGCTCGCACTCGCCGTCACCGCGTGCGCCGACGAACCGGCGCGCATGGGCTACGGCGAGCCGCACTACGCGCCGGGCGCCTCGTACTCCCGCGCATACGACGAGCCGCGCTACGTCCCCGCCGAGCGCACGTACGACGAGCGCGGGCAGATCGTCGCCATCGACGTCGCGCAAGGCTCCGGCCGCCATACCTCGGGCGCGGGAGCCGTGGTGGGCGGCATCGTGGGCGGAGTCCTCGGCCACCAGATCGGCAACGGCACGGGCAACAGCCTCGCCACGGCCGCGGGGGCAGTGGGCGGCGCGGTCGCCGGCAACGAGATCGAGAAGCGCCGCGACGACGGGCGCTACTACCGCATCACGGTGCGCTTCCGCGACGGGCGCGAGGCCTCCTACGCGCAGTTATCGCTCCACGGGATGCGCGTGGGCGACCGCGTGCGCGCCGACGGGGATCACCTGGTGCCCGACTAGCGCGACCCGTCGTCGAAGCCCTCGAAGCCATGGGGTAAACTCGCCCCATACCCATGGCTTTCGTCTCCCCGCCGAACGACCACGGCGCCTCGATCGGGCGCCGTGGTCGTTCTTTCCGCTCGCACCCGACATGGCCGCACGCGTCGCCGAACTGAGCGCTTCCCTTTCCGCGACGCTTGCGCTGATGGAGCGCGGCTCCGATTCCGCGGGCGGCGATGGCGAACACAGCGCGCTCGCCGCGAAGGCGCGCGCCGATTTCGCGGAGCTCTGGGCGCTCGTGGGCGACTACGGCGAGCTCTCTTCCCTGTGCGCTTACCTCCAGGCGAGCTCCGAGCACGAGACGGCCGCGCTCGCCCGGGAGCTCCACGACGGACTGGGCGGCATCCTCACGCCCGCGAAGATGGACGTCGCGTGGATGCGGGCGCGGCTGGTCGAGGATCCCGCGTACCGCGAGCGCGTGGTACGCCTGGACGCGCTCATCGACCAGGCCATCGACCTCAAGCGGGGGATCATCGAGGCGCTGCGCCCGTCGCTCCTCGACCACCTGGGGCTCGCCTCGGCCCTGCAGTGGTACGTGGAGGAGGTATCCCGCGAAGCGGGCCTCGAGCCGCGCCTGCACATCGGCAAGGACCTGGAGCGCCTGCCGCCGGATCTCGAGATCGCGCTCTATCGCCTGGTGCAGGAAAGCGTTTCGAACGTGGTGCGGCATGCGAAGGCGCGCCACCTCGACCTCACGCTCGAGCGCACCGCCCGCGGACTCGAATTGACGGTATCCGACGACGGCGTGGGGATCGCCGGCGTGAAGGCCGCGCGGGCCCTGTCCCACGGACTGGCGGGCATGAGCCGGCGCGCGCGCTCGATCGACGCGACCTTCCAGGTGCACAGCGCTCCCGGGAAGGGAACGCGCATCGAGGTGTCCGTGCCGCTCCCCGCGGCCGCCTCCGCGGCGGCGAAGGCCTAGTTGCGGCCCGAGAGCAGGTCGGCCACGAGGGTGGGGATGGTCGCGAAGTCCTTGCTCTTGTCGAGGAAGTAGTCCGCTCCCGCCTCGAAGGCCGCCACCTTGAGCGCCGGCACCGCGTGGTTGGTGAGCACCACGATGCACGCGGGATGCGCACCCGAGGCCGCCCGCAACCGGCGGATCACGCCGAACCCGGTGCCCTGGGCGAGCTGCAGGTCGACGATGGCGAGCCCGATCGAGTAGCGGTCGCAGGCGGCGAGGGCCTCGTCCTCCGTGGCCGCCGTGGCCACCACTTCCACGCGGCTGGGCACCGTGACCAGCTCCACGAGCCGCTCGGCGATCTGGGGCGAATCCTCCACCACCAGCGCGTTCATGAGCTCTTCGGCGCGGATGGCGCGATCGACTTCCGTGGGCCGCAGCCGGCGCTCGGGCACGCCCTCGTGGGGCTGGGGGGCGTGCAGGTGGGATCCCGATGCGTCCCTGCCGCCGGTGAGGGCGGGTTGGCTTCCGGTCGTGTTCATGCGATGAGCTGGTTCTTCACCGCGTAGTAGGTGATGTCCGCGTTGGACTTGAAGGTCATCTTCTCCAGGATGCGCGAGCGGTATGTGCTCACGGTCTTCACGCTGAGGAAGAGCTCCCTGGCGATCTCGGAGACGCTCTGGCCGGCGGCCAGCTTGCAGAAGATCTGGAATTCGCGCTCCGAGAGCTGCGTATGGGCAGGCTGGTCCGCCGCCGGTCCCGCGAGGCCCTGGGCGAGCTTGTCGGCGATGCGCGGGCTCACGTACCTGCGGCCCTGGGCCGCGGCGACTACCGCGGAAACGAGATTCTCGCTCGGGGCGTCCTTCGCGACGAAGCCGGAGGCGCCCGCCTTGAGCAGGTTGATCGCGTACTGGTCCTCGGGATAGCCGCTCACGATGAGCACCGCCATCTCCGGGCGTATCGCCTTGCTGCGGCTCAGCACGTCCACGCCCGACATGTCGGAGAGCGACAGGTCCACGAGCGCCACGTCGTAGGGAGTGGAGCGCACGGCGGCGATCGCCTCCTCGCCGGTGCGCGCCTCGCCCGCCACCTCCATGTCCACGCGGCCGGAGAAGACCTGCTTCAGCCCCATTCGCACCACGTCATGGTCGTCCACGATCAAAAGCCGGATCATCGTCTTCAGTCCGAAGGGAAAAGGGATACCTGCATTCATTACACCACGGCGCCCTGCTCCGAGTGGCGTCGGTAGGGTCGGATTCGCTTGTAGGAATAATCCTACACGCTGCGGAATACTAGAAGGAGTAGCGCAGGACAATTCGATCCCTCCTCACGGAAATGTTTTCGGGCGTGCACCCGGGGATGCCGGGCATCAGGGAGCGAACCGGCTTGTAGACGATGTGGTTCCCCGCCGGGTCGTAGCACAGGGCGCTCGTCCCGGCGCACGACGAGCGGCTCCTTTGCTGCGCCGCCGGGTGGGGCGCCAGGTCCAGCGGCCGCTCGACGACGGGAATGGCCGCGAAGGGGGCCGACCGGCGCACGGGTCCGCCCGCGATCGCCGCCTTCGCGTGCAATGTGAGGATCCTCGCCTCGATCGCCGCCGCGGCCGCGGGGGCGGCGGCGAGGCCCAGTACGAGCGCGGGGACCAGGAGCTTCATGTCGCGTTCTCCCGAGCGCGCCGTCCCGTGCTGCGTTGCCGGGTCACGAGCGCGCTCCGTGTGGAAGTGATGCTGCGCGCGTCCGTTCGGCAGGTATGCCAGCGGGGCGCGACAACCGTTGTCCCCTTTCCCCATGGGCCCTTGTGGGATTCCTCCGACGTCCGGACGGAGGAAACCGACGCCGGATCGCGGCTGCCACTCATTACCCCGTAGCGATGGGGCCCGTATCTTTGGCTGCATGGACGCGGCTTCGTCGCCGCGGCGATCCATGGGAAAGGAGCACAACGATGAAAACGACGATGAAGCGCGTGGCCCTCGCGATCGGCGCGGCCGCGCTGCAGGCAGCCTCGGCGCTCGCGCAGGCGCAACCCACGATCGCGCCTTCTCCCGCGCTGCCCGGATACGGACAGGACGTGAAGGTCGAGCTGCAGAACACCGATTTCCCGCTCTACCTTCCGGCGACCCGCTATTCGGTGAACGGATCCACCATCACCATCGACTACGAATACCTCAACAGCGACTTCGGTCCCTTCAGTCCCGACTTCGGATACGGGCCCGTGAGCCTGGGCGAGCTGCCGCCGGGCAACTACACGCTGCAGGCGCGGCTCTTCGACATCAACCAGCCCAACGCGGCGCCAACGATGGTGAATGCGAACCTGCCGGTGGTACCGCCCCAGCAATGGGGCGTGTACGCGGTGCCGCAGGCGCCGACGGCCTACGAGAACGTGAAGGCGCTCGTGCGCAGCGCGGCGTATTTCGATCCGTCCTCGATGCGGGCATCCATTTCCGGCAACGTGATCCGCGTGGACTTCGCCTACGACGGCAGCGCGCCCATGGGCGGAAACGCCCCTTCGGGCATGACCTCGTTCGCTTCCGTTTCCGTGGGCTCGCTCGCGCCGGGCAACTACCACCTCGAGGGGTGGGGACGTCCCACCACGGGAGGCGCGGCGCAGCGCTTCTTCACCCAGGACTTCGCCGTGAGCACCCAGGCGACCGTGGTGGAGTTCTACAACGAGAACCTCGACCACTACTTCATGGCGGCCGCTTCCGACGAGATCGCGCTGCTGGACGGCGGAGGACAGGGCGGCGGCTGGAAGCGCACCGGCCTGGGATTCGGAGGATGGCTCCAGCAATCCGACGCGCCCCCCATGGCCCAGCCCGTGTGCCGCTTCTACGCGGCCGGTCCCAATTCCCATTTCTATACCGGCGACGCCGGCGAATGCGCGCAGCTGAAGTCCCTCGAGCAGGCCGGGCGCGCGCAGGCGAGTGCCAGCGGCCAGCGGTTCCTCGGATGGGGCTACGAAGGCATCGCGTTCTGGGCGCTCATGCCGGCGAACGGCGCCTGCCCGTCCGGCACGAATCCCGTCTATCGCGCGTACAACAACCGCGCCGCGGAGAACGACTCCAACCACCGCTTCACGGCCGATCCTCAGATGCACGCGGCGATGGCGGTGGGATGGATCGACGAAGGCGTGGCGTTCTGCTCGCCGCAGTAGGCGCGCGCAGGATCGCGAGGAACGCGGCCTCCTCGGAGCGCAGTCCCCGGGGAGCCCGGGCGCTCGCTCGCCGCGCGCCTTCCTCCCATGTCGCCGGATCGAGCACGCGGGGGTGCACGTAGCTCTTGCGGCACACCGCGGGCGTGTTGCCCAGCAGCCGCGCGGCCTCGCGCACCGCCGCGGCCACGTCGGTGAGCCGTACCGGGGGCGCGCGCCGCCGCAGCTCCGAGGCGACGAAGACGCTGCCCGCCCAGGTGCGGAAGTCCTTCGTGGTCACCTCCCACGGGGAAATCGCGCGCAGGTAGTCGTTCACGTCGGTGGAGCCGATCGTCTGCGCCGTGCCCGCGTCGTCCAGGTACTCGAACAGCTCCTGTCCCGGCAGGTCGCGGCAGCGGCGCACGACCCGCGCGAGGTGCGGATCCTCGATGCCGATGCGATGGAACTTGCCGCTCTTGCCGCGGAACTGGAACTCGACGCGGTCGCCGAGCACCTTCACGTGCCGGTTGCGCATCGTGGTGAGGCCGAAGGAATCGTTCTCTTCCGCATAGCGCTCGTTGCCCACGCGGATGCAGGTGCGCTCGAGCAGTGCCACGATCGCGGCGAGGACCCGGGACCGGGGCAGGCCCGGCAGCGCGAGGTCCGCGCGCACGCGCCGGCGGATCGCGGGCAGCGCGCGCCCGACATCCAGCAGCCGGCCGAACTTGTCCGCGTCCCGCCCCTCGTGCCAGAGGGCGTGGTAGCGGTACTGCTTGCGCCCGCGCGCGTCGCGCCCCGTGGCCTGCAGGTGGCCGCGCTCGTCGACGCAGATCCACACGTCGCTCCACGCGGGCGGAATGGCGAGGCGCTTGGCGCGCTCGAGCGTGG
Organism: Betaproteobacteria bacterium; assembly: GCA_012274175.1. Lineage (GTDB taxonomy): Bacteria > Pseudomonadota > Gammaproteobacteria > Burkholderiales > Usitatibacteraceae > Usitatibacter. The sequence continues at coordinate 123 of JAAOZZ010000155.1, read as the reverse complement.
CGCGATCGCGTACCCGCCTGCCCTTCCCGTCGAAGTATGCGGGCCCGCGCTCGCCCGCGCGCCGGACGAGGCCGGGTTCGCGATCGCTCGCGTAGCGCAGCCCGGCGATGGGATGGGGACGCG
>JAAOZZ010000154.1 GCA_012274175.1 Betaproteobacteria bacterium | reverse complement strand
GAGGATGCGCGCATCCAGGCCCAGGGCGGCGAAGCCCCCGTCATCCCTGGTTTCGGGATTCAGCCGGCGGTTCGGTGCCCGGCACGGGCTCGGCGGGCGCGGGCGCCGCGGCGGCCTGCTCCGCGGCGCGCTGCTTCGCCTTCGCTTCCTTCTTCTGCTTCTTGGCAAGCTCCCGCTGGCGCTTCTGGAATGCGTAGTTGGGTTTCATGGATGGCAAGGGTTCCTTTTAGAAAAAAGGGGCCCGGTTGCCCGGGCCCCTGGGTACTGGACGATTTCGCGACGCTCGCCGCGAAGTCCGCCTAGTCGATCGACCGGATGTTCGAGGCCTGGAGTCCCTTGGGGCCCGTCAGCACGTCGAACTGCACGCGCTGCGTTTCCTTGAGGGACTTGTAGCCGTCCATCTGGATCGCGGTGTGGTGCGCGAAGAGGTCTCCTCCGCCCGCATCCGGGGTGATGAAGCCGAAGCCCTTCGAGTCGTTGAACCATTTCACGATGCCGGTAGCCATTTGCATTTCCTTTTCTGGATCGCCTGTCCGGGGCGAAGCCGAGCCCGGGGTCGGTCACGACGATCAAGGAAGGGAATTGACTGCCACATCGGGCGCCGCGGGGCGGCGAAAGAGGGGACTGGACCTTCACTGCTTGACTATCCTGCGGAACGGAGCATAGCACGAACGGTGATGGCCCGAGGTCGCGGGCGGGCGCGGCGGCACTCATTTTCGGTCGACGGTCACTCGGCCTTGGGGGTTCACGTAAACATGGTAGCGGTTGCCGTCCTTGCACGTGGCCACGTAGTCGTTCGGGGCGAGCTCCTCGACCTTCACGACCTCGCCGCACGGCTTGCCCTGCAGGGCGATCACGGCGGTGAGGTCCTGGCGCTGCTTCGCGTCGTCGGCGCCGGCCGACGGGACGGCGGCGATGCACGCATAGAGCGCGAGCGCGGTGCGCAGGGCGGCGGCAGAAGTCATGGCGGATTCCTCAGGCGAGTTTCGAGAATTTGTCGCGGTTCGACAGGATGTCCCAGAGGGCGTCGTGCGAATCGTGTATCGCGCGGGCGAGCCCCGGGTCGGAATCCTGCAGGAGCGAGAGCACCTTCATCAGCAGCAGCTCGAAGGGCCGGCGCAGGTCCGTGAGCGTGGCTTGCAACCGGCCCGCGTAGTAGTCGCGGAATTGCCCGAGCAGGTCGTCCACCTGGTTCTTGAGCGAGAGCTTGGTCATGACGCCGATCGCGTCGGTTTCCTTCAGGCGCTGCTCGAGGGTCTTGAGGTCGAGGGGCGGCGCTCCCGCGGGCTTCGCGGCGGCGGGAGCGCCCGGCTCGTCGCGCTGCGCCTGCACCGCGCTCGCCGGCGGCTTTGCCGGCTTGGCGAGGGGAGCGGCCGGCGCCGCTGGAGCCTTCTGCGCCGGCGGAGCCTTCTGTGCCGGCGGAGCCTTCTGTGCCGCGGGCGCGCCCTGCGCAACGTGCGCGGCCTGCGCAGGCGGCACGGCTTTCGCGGGCGGCGCGCTCACTGCGGCGGGTGTGGGTGGAGGAGGCTTCGGTGCGGCGGTCGGGAGTGCCGGCGCGTTCCTGACCGCGGTCGGGCTTGCGGGCCGCGGGGAAGGCGCCGGCAGCACGCGATCGAGCACGCCGCATCCCGCGAGTGCCAGGCCGGCGGCGATCGCAAACGGGATTGCGGCTCTCGATGCCCGCCTGCCGCCCCTCACCGCGTCGGCTCCCGGCGCTCCCCGGGTGGTCCGATGCGCAACGTGTGGGTTGCGATGTAGACCTCGCGCAGGAAGCACATGATTCCCCCGATCAGCGCGAACATCGTCGCCACGAACAGGATCCCCACCAGCCAGTTCAAGTTCCGGGCGAGGAACGCGTCCAGGAAGAGCGCCGAGATCAGAACGCACACCAGCAATGCGGCGAGCGCACAGAAGTTGATCGCCCAGCCCGCGAGCCGCGCCCGCTGCGAGAGGCCGTGCAGCTCCATGCGCGAGTCCTCGCGGTCGGCCTCGTCGAGCACGTTCCAGCCGGTCTCCACGCGCCGCGCGCGGTCGATGATGCGCCCGAGCCGGTTGGTCATCACCGAGAGCAGCGCTCCCACGCCCGTCAGCAGGAACACGGGGGCGATGGCGAGCTGGATCACGTGGGCGATCAGCGCGACGTCATGGTCGGAGTTCATGGGCGTACGGTCGTCGCGGGTCGTGGCCGCATAAGGGAAAGCGTGGCCCATGGTAGCGGTGTTTGATCTTCCCTCCAAGACGGCCGTGGGCATCGCCGGGAGCATCGATGGACCGGCATGGGGGCGCTAGGGGGCCATCCGCACGACGGGCTCGAAGTGCAGGGTGTCCGCCTCGCCCGCGGAGATCCATACCTGTCCCTCCTGGATCGTGCAGGCGATGCGCATCGAGCGCTCGGCGAGCGCCCGCGCGCGCTCCGTGACGCTTTCCGGGATCTCGATCACGGTCACGTTGGGCAGGCGGGCGAGCGCATCCCGGTTCTGCTCCCACCAGAGCGCGGCCGAGCGGCCGCCGTACAGGTAGACCTTCACCTCGCGCGCTCTCCCGGACGCCTTGCGCACCTCGCGCTCGTCGGGCAGGCCCACCTCGATCCACAGGGCGATGGCGCCGGTCAGGTCGCGGCGCACCAGGTCCGGCTCGTCTTCCGCGGAAAGCCCGCGCCCGAACTCGAGCGCGTCATCGGCGTTCATGGCGTAGGCGATGAGCCGCACCATCATCCGCTCGTCGGTTTCCGAGGGATGGCGCGCGAGGGTGAGGGCATGGGTCGCGAAATGCCCGCGGTCCAGGTCGGAGACCGTGAGCTCGGCCTTGAAGATGGTCGCCTTGAGGGCCATGGCCGTCAGGCCCTGCGCGCGCTCATCGCGCCGCGCAGGGCGTGGCCTGGCGCACGCCGCGCAGCGACTCCCACACCGGATCCGTCCGGGGGGCGCGCGAGAAGGCGTAGAAGACCTGCATGCGACCGTCGCCGCACGGCCGGTCGGCGATCTCCGCGTTCAGCACGAGCGTCTCGCCCCGCGTGAACGCGTTCCACGTGTGCACCGCGCCGGCGTAGGCCTCGTTCCATCCCGCGGGAGCGGCCATCGGGTGGAGCACCACCGCGGTCTGCGGCACCATGAGATGCAGGTGGCGCGCGTCGGCGGCGCTGTTCATGAGGCCGTCGAAGTAGACCTCGAGCGCCCGTTCGAGGACGACGCCTTCCATGGGAGTGGCCCTGATATCCCAGAGCACCACGTAGCTGAAGCCCTGCGGGGTCTCGAACCGGCTCCACCACGGGGAGAAGCGCACGTGCTCCGTGCCTTCGTAGGGGATCGAGGGCGCGAAGGCCAGCGGAAACGCGAAGGTCTCCTTGCGCCATCCCTCGGGCGCCACGATCTGCGCCCGGGCCGGAAGCAGCACGGCCGCCAGCACGCACGCGGCGGTGCAGGCAAGGATGCGCCGCGCCCTCACCCCTTGCGCGCCGCGAGGCCCTTGCGGAGCAGCTCCGCGGCGATCTCGTTCAGGCCCACGCCGCGCGCCTCGGCCGCCGCCTGGATCTCGCGCACCAGGTCGCCGTGCAGCTTGACCGCGAATGGGACCAGGCCCAGCTCGCGATCGCGCTCGCGCTGCTCGCGCCGATCCATCGCCGCCGCGGAATCCTTTCCGAAACGGTCCGGAACCCCCGGTGCGCCCGCCCCGGAGATTCTCCGGCCCTTCAACTTTTCCAGGTCTGCCTTCTTCATCCGCGATCCTCCTGGACGGGATTATCGCCCAGGAGCATGGCGGAGGTCCGCCGGGGGGTCTTCGGCCCCCGTCAAATGCCCATGGAGCCCGCCGCGCCGGCGGAGGCCCGCAGCCCGCCTTCGATCGCCACGCGCACGCTGCCCTGCGCATCGCGGGATTCGCGCTCGAGCCGGATCGCCAGCCGCGAAGCGCCGTCGAGGCGCACGCGCACATCGAGGAAATCGCCGTCGAAGAGCGCCTGGTCGCAGCCGCTCGCGGTCACGTCGCCCCGGAGCGTGGCGCGGGAGCCCCGGGGCAACGGGGAAAGCGTTCCCGTGAACGTGCATCCGAATCCGGTGCCGCTCAGGGCACCGCTCGGCGACACGGCGAGCTGCAGCGGCTTGCTCGCGTTGCTGCGCTCGAGCACGTTGCCGGTGAGCAGGCTCTGGGTCGCGATCCATCCCACGGTGCCGGCCCAATCGCCGGAGAGCGCCCGGATGCCCTCGGCCGGTACTTGCGATGCGCTCGCCGTGATGAAATAGCCGGCCGCCAGGGCGAGCAGGAGGGTGCGACGCATGGATTCATCCTTCGGGTGATGGGTCAAGTGCTCGACGCAAGCGCGATCCATGCCATTCGGACCATCAGAGGGCAGCGCCGGATCTTCGCGCGGGAAATCGTCGTCGGGCAGCGACGCGTGCCGGGCGTCCGACGCCCAGGCCGTTGATTTCCCGCGTGCGCGGCCTGTTGCCGCGAGGCGACGGGTAGCATGCGTGCGAACGGATGGAGGGCAACGGGATGAAAGATGATTGGCGGCGCATCTACGCCAAGCTCGAAGTGCGCGCGAGCCGCATCACGGGGCGCGGGCTCTTCGCGGGCTCGCCGATCCGCGCGCGGGCGAAGGTGGGCGAGTTCGAAGGCGAGGCGATCGGCCTGCGCGAGGCGCGCCGGCGTGCCAAGGGGCGCTCGGTGATCGCCATCGTGGAGCTCGAGCGGCACGCGCTGGACGCCACGGCGAGCCGCCGGGGATTCCGCTTCATCAACCACTCGTGCGATCCCAACACGTTCATGCGCTGCACGCCCGAGCGCGCCGAGTTCTACGCCCGCCGTGCCGTCGCCCGCGGCGAGGAGCTCACGGTGGACTACGGCGCGAGCCACCACGACGGGCGACTGCCGTGCCGGTGCGGCGCAGCCAACTGCCGCGGCTACATCTAGCGCGGCTGAGGCTAGTGCTTGATGGGACTGGCGCGCCCGCCCGCGGGCATCGTGGACAGTCCGGTGTGATTGAGGGTGGCGTTGAGCGCCGTGGCGAGCGCCGCCTCGCCTCCGAGGATCGACGCCCAGGTGAGCTCGACGCCCTTGCGCCGGCCCTTGAGCACGAGCTTGAATCCTTCGGGCGTGACGGTGAGCGTGTACTTCTCGCCGTTCACTTCGAGCTCGCGCTTGAATGCGGTGCTGAGTTTGGTGGTCATGG
>JAAOZZ010000153.1 GCA_012274175.1 Betaproteobacteria bacterium | reverse complement strand
GTGCGGATACTGTCCCATGCGGCTGCGGCCGTCGGGTATGCCGACGCGGTCGAGCAGGAAGAGGGCGCGCTCGGCGGCCTGCGCCCGCGAGGCGCCCGCCGAATCCATCGTCTCGGTCAACTGGCGCCCGATCGTGTACACCGGGTTGAGCGAGGTCATCGGCTCCTGGAAGACCATCGCCATGGCCTTGCCGCGGATGCGGCCTGCGAGGTCGCGCTCCGACAGGGCGATGAGGTCGTCTCCCCCCAGGCGAAGCGCCTGCGCGCTGCGCCGGGCGCGCGCCGGGAGCAGGCCCATGAGGGCCAGGGCGGTCATGGATTTTCCCGACCCCGATTCGCCCACGATGCCCATCGCCTCGCCCGCCTGCAGCGTGAAGCTCACGTTGCGCACCGCATGGAGTACGCCGCCCGCGGTCGGGATGTCGACGTCGAGGTTCCGCACCTCGAGCAGGGGAGCGGCCGGAACCAAGGTCAATTCCGGCTCTCGGGCGCGGTCACGTCGCGCAGGCCGTCGCCCAGCAGGTTCGCCGCCATCACCAGCAGGAATATCGCCGCGCCGGGAAGCACGACGAGCCAGGGGCGGAAGAACATGGCGTCCTTGCCCTCGGCGATCATCAGTCCCCACGAGGGGATCGGGGGCTGCACGCCCACGCCAAGGAAGGACAGCGCCGCTTCCGACAGGACCGCTACACCGATCTCGAGCGTGAAGATCACGATGACCTGGTTCAGGAGGTTCGGGAGCACCTCGTGGACGATGATCTGCAAGCGGCTCTCGCCCATGGCCTCGGCGGCCGCGACGAAGTCCAGGCGCCGGATCTGCAGGGTCGCGGCGCGCGTGACTACGAGATAGTAGGTCCAGTGCAGCAGCCCGATCACGCAGATCACCACCAGGAGCGAAGGCCCGATGAAGAACACCAGCGCCATCGCGAGCAGCAGGCCGGGCAGGGCCAGCTGGCAGGTGAGGATGTAGCTCACGAGCTGGTCAACTCTCCCGCCGAAATACCCGGCGCATACGCCCAGGGTCACGCCGATCACGCAGCCGATGGAAGCCGCGCCCAGGCCGATGGCGAGCGAGATCCTCGCGCCGTAGAGCAGGCGGCTCAGGTAGTCCCGCCCCAGGTGGTCGGTGCCGAGCAGATGCTGCGCGCTGCCGCCCTGCACCCAGGCCGGCGGCATCAGGCGGTGGGCGAGGTCCTGGTCGAAGGGATCGTGCCCCGCGATGACGGGCGCGAACAGGGCCACGATGGCGAGCGCGGCCATGATGGCGAGGCCGATCACGAAGCCCTTGTGGTGCAGCATCCTGCGCCGCAGCAGCTTCCCCGGGGAAAGGGCCGGCAGCTCCACGGCCACGGGCGGCTCGTCGGCGAGCGCCACCATCACGGGAGGAACGGGGCCCATCGCCGTTCACCCGAGCCGGATGCGCGGATCGATCCACGCGTTCAGCAGGTCCGCGAGGAACGTGAGGATCACGAACGTGAGCGCGAACACGAAGACCAGGATCTGGACGGTGGGGATGTCCCCGCCCAGGATCGATTGCAGCGCGAGGCGCCCCAGACCGTTCAGGGCGAACACGGACTCCACGATCACGGAACCGCCCAGCTTGGCGCCCAGCTGGACCGCGAGCACGCTCACGACCGGCAGCATGGCGTTGCGCATCGCGTGACGCGTGAGCAGCCGCAGCCCCCGGAAGCCCTTCGAGCGCGCGGTGCGGATGTAGTCGGAGGCGAGCACGTCGAGCAGCCCCGTGCGCGTGAGCCGCATCACCGCCGGAACGGAGCTGGCACCCAGCACGAGCGCGGGCAGCACGAAATGCATCCACGTCGTGTCTCCCGAGACGGGGAAGATCGGGAACTTCACGGCGAGGAGGATGATCAGCATGAGCCCGAGCCAGAAGTTCGGGATGGCCTGGGCGCCGACGGCCACCGACAGGGCGAGGCGATCGACGATCGAGTTGGGCCGGAGCGCGGCGATCGCGCCCAGAGGGATGGCCACCCCGATGGTCACCGCCATGGCGAGCAGCGCCAGCCGGATCGTGACCGGGGCATGGCTCGCGATGAGCGCCCCGACGGGACTGCGCCAGTGGTAGCTCTGCCCGAGATCGCCGTGCGCCAGGGCACCGATCCAGCTCGCGTATTGCACGACCAGCGGGCGGTCGAGCCCGAACTGGGCGCGAATCTGCTCGACCACCTCCGGCGGCGCGTCTTCCCCCGCGAGGGCCTGGGCGGGATCGGTTGCGAAGTTGAGCAGGAAGAACGTGGCGACCGATACCGTGAACGCCACGAGGAGCGCGAGGACGCCGCGGCGAAGTGCGTACTTCAGCATCGAGGGCTACCGCCTATTTCCATTTCGCCAGGTATAGGCGCGGCATCCCGTCCTTCGGGGGCGTGAAGTCGAGCTCCTTCGACACGAGGTAATTGAGCGAGAACGTGTACAGCGGCACCCAGTACGCCTTTTCCGCGATGAGCCGCAGCCCCTTGGCATAGAGCTCGGCGCGCTTGGCGGGATCGACCGTCTTCTGCGCCCCGATCATGTACTCGGTGACCTGCTTGTCGCCGGACATGTTGCGGTCGGTGGTCGCGGACCAGTGCACGTCGGCGATCGCGGCGGTGTCGGCGACGCTGCCCGAGCCCCAGCTCCCGAAATAGGACTGGATCTCGTGCTTCTTGCGCGCCTGGTCGAGGGTCGCCAGCTGCACGAAGCGCAGGCGCGCCGTGATGCCGACCTTCGCGAGGTCCGCGGCGATGGCTTCCGCGGAATCCTTCTCGCGGTAGGCCCAGAGGTCGAACGTGAATCCTTTCGGGTAGCCCGCGCTCTTCAGCAGCTCCCGGGCCTTGGCGGGATCGTAGGGATACTTCATCACGTCCTGGGTGCAGCCGAATTGCGCCGGATGGCACGCGGAATCGATCACCTGCGCGTCGCCCTTGACGATGCTCTTCACGATCGCCTCGCGGTTGATGGCGTGGATGATGGCGCGCCGGACCGCGAGCTTGGTGAGCGGGTTGTCCTTTCCGGAGAGTCCCGCCGCGTCGAGGACGATGAATCCCACGCGCAGCGACGGGCCGTTGAGGGCGCTCGCCACGGGAGACGATCCCAGCGTGCTCGCGATGTCGTAGGGGACGTCGTACATCCACTGCACCCCGCCGCTCATGAGCTCGGCTTCCTGGGTGCCCCAGTCGGGTATCTCGCGAAACACCATGCGCCGGATGGCGGGCCGGCCCTTGGGACTGTCGCGGTAATAGCCGTCGAAGCGCTCGATCACGGTCTTCCTGCCCGGCTCGACGGAGACGACCTTGTAGGGGCCGATGCCGTTCAGGGTCTGGCCGAGGGGCTTCGATCCGCTCGCCGCCGCGCCGTCGTAGGTGCTTTTCTTGCGCAGCGGCATCGAGGCTCCCATGGCCCGCAGCGCGAGGGGATAGGGATACTTCATCTTGAACCGCACGCTCATCGGCCCGGTCTTCGTGACGCTCGCCAGCCATTCGGCGAACTGCCGGCTGCGGTTCGCGTTGCTCTTCGGATCGAGGACCCAGTTATAGGTGTACACCACGTCGTCGGCGGTGAGCGGGCTGCCGTCGTGGAACTTGATGCCGTCGCGGACCTGCACGTCGATGGTGGTGTCGTCCACCTGGTGCCAGGATTTCGCCGCGAGCCCGCGGATGCGCAGCGTTTCCGGGTCGACGTCGAACAGCCCGTCGTCGGTCAGCTCGGAAAGGATGATGTATTCGCGCTTGGTCGTGTAGAGGTAGTCCACCGACGTGATACCCCGCTGCAGCGCCACCACCAGCGTGTCGTCGGACTTCGCCGCGCCGGCCGCGCCTGGAAGCGCCACGGCGGCCGCGACGGCTGCGGTGGCGAGGACAGACCGGCAACGATTCCAGGTGCTCTTCATCAGATTCTCTCCGTCCACAAGTATTCGTGAGGATATGCCCATCCTAGCGGCCGGCCGGCATGAGCGCGGCGGCCGCGGGGACCAGGGCCTGGGGATTGTGGCCCGCGCCCGGCACCTCGGCCAGGCGCCAGTGCAACGGGGCGCCGATCTCAGCCGCCCGCGCGCGGGCCCGCTCGAGGAAGAAGCGCGCCCGGTCCACGCGCGTGGCGCCCTGGGCGAGCGTCTGGGCATTGTTGCGGATCACGCCGTTCGTCTTGAGGTCGTCGAGGCCCACCATGACGACGAGCGGCGCGGCGAACGCGCCGCGCAGGTCGCTTTCGGTGACGGCGAGGTCGCGCAGGCCGTAGGGAAAATCGAACTCGCCGTCGGGAAGCAGGTACCAGCCGGCGCTCGCGGCCACGGCGAGATCGAGCCGCGAAGCGCCCATGTGCAGGACGTAGCGCTGGACGAACTGCGCTCCGGCGCCGTGGCCGTAGAGGGCGAACTTCGTCCGGGTCGATCCGGCGCGCCGAACCGCTTCCTCGAAGATCCGGTCGACGACGCCGAACGCCCACTCGGATCGCGCGACCGGTTGCCGGTCGGAGCCCATCACGTTGCCGGTGGCGTAAGACCAGGAGGTGGGCCACGAGGCCTGGGAGAATATCGGCACGAGCAGGAGCGCGTCCTTGCGTTCGGCGAAGGGGATCCACGCGGCGAGGCTTTCGGCCGCGTCGCGCTTGCGGCCGTGCATGACGATCCACACGGGACTGCCGGGGCTCGCCCCCGCGGGCCGATAGGTGAGCACGGGAACGTCGCCGCGGGCCGAGGCCACCTTGAACGTGCCCACTCCTGCCTCCATGCGCGCGGCGGCGGGAAAGATGCCCAGGAGGAAGAGGCATGCGCCGCGGGCGGCCAACGCGCTGAGGCTCATCGTCGCACCGGGCAGGTCGCCGCGCGGGGGGGGCGCGCTCAGAACACGTGCCGCAGGCCGAAGGAGAATCCGTCGGGATCCTGGCCTGTGGTGCCGAGGGAGCCCGCGCCGAAGCGGCAGGTGCCCGTGGCGTTGTTGTCGATGCGCGTGTACAGGCCCAGGAAGAACGTGCGCTTGCTGAAATCGTACTGGTAGGCGAGGGAGTGGATGTTGCATGAAGGCTCGTCGGACGCGCTCTCGGCCGCGCCGCCGCGGGCGCTCTGGTACTGGTAGATGAACTCGTGCTTGCCGGCGATGTAATCGACGCTCAGCAGGTACGACTTCTTCTTGCGCAGGTGGGTCTTGGTGTATTCCTGGTAAGTGCCGCCCAGCTCGAAGGCGCCGAGCCGGACCTTGCCGCCCACCGCGTTGCCCGATTCCTTCGGCAGCGTGGCGCTCGCGTCCCGGTGCTCCTCGTAAGTATAGAACGCGTACGCCTTGCCCTTGCGGTAGGTGAGGCTCACGGCGCCGATGCGCGGATCGAGCGTCGCGGACCGGCCTTCGTTGGAGGTGAGCGCGCCGCGGATGGCGAAGCCGCCGAAGGCGGGGCTCCAGTACTCCACGACGTTCTGCAGCCGGTTGTCGAAGTTCCCGCGATCGTTGTTGGCCGACTTGATGCCGGCGATGGTCACGTCGTGGAACTTGTCGACGGCGATGGTGGCGGACTTGTAGGGCGAGTCCCACCGTCCTACGAGGACGCTGCCCCAGCCGCCGCGCAACCCGATGGCGCTGTTGCGCGCGGCGAACGTGCTGCCGGGGCCCTGGGGATCGAACCCGGTCTCGAGCTGGAAGAAGACCGCGAGGTCGCGGCCGACCCGCTCGGTCCCGCGCACGCCGAGCAACGACGCCTGGTCGGTCACGCGGGTGCGCCGGTCCACGGGCGTCTTGCCTCCCCGGGCTTCCACGGACTCCACCTGGATGTGGACGCGGCCATAGAGCGTGATGGGGCTTTCGGTCTGGGCGTGGGCGAGGGTCGCGGCGCAGGTCGATGCCACGGCCCAGGTGAATGCGAGGCGGCTGCCTGGTCTCATCACGGTCTCCTCCGTGTTCGGCGGACTCTCGATGGGTGTCTCGCCGTGACCAGACCATAGCCGCGTTCATGCATATGAAAAAATGCAATTCAGGCATCGATTCATCAGCTTTTTGAAAGAGAGGGCGATTTCTGTTTCAATAACAGGAGGATGGGGCCAAGCGGAGCGCATCGGGCATGAACATCAAGGGACTCAGGATCTTTCGCCTCATCGTGACCCAGGGCTCGCTCGCGGCGGCTTCCCGGGCGATGAACCTGAGCCAGCCGGCGGGAAGCCGGCTGCTCGCGATCCTCGAGGCGGAGACGAAGCTCAAGCTCTTCGACCGTTCCGGGCGCAAGCTCGCGCTCACGGAGGACGGCGAGGCGTTCTTCCGCGAGGCGAGCCACCTGCTCGCCGCGTTCGACGAGATTCCCCGGATCGCCGGGCACATCCGCGCGCGCTCCCGCACGCACCTGCGGGTGGTGACGGCGCCGCGCTTCGGCCAGGGGCTGGTGTCCCCCGCCCTGGGGCTCATGCTGCAGGAGCACCCGGACCTCAAGTGCACCGTCGACGTGCAGTCGCGCTTCGACCTCGAGAACCTCGTCGGCACGAGCGTGTACGACGTGGGCATCGCCTCCCTGCCGGTGACCCACTCCCTCGTGGCGATCGAGAACCAGCCCTTGTGCAGCGTGCGCGCCGAGGCGGTGATGCGCTCGTCGCACCCGCTCGCGCGGCGGGCGTTCGTCACCGCGACCGATCTCGCGCGCGAACCGATGATCGGCCTGTGGCCCAACCAGCGCTGGAGGGGCCAGGTGGATGATTTCTTCCGCTCGGGCGGGGCGAGCGCGACCTACTCGATCGAGGCCCAGTCCTCCCTCATGGCCTGCCAGCTGGTGCGCGACGGCGCGGGCATCACGGTGCTGGACCGCATGTCGGCGCAGGCCATCGACCGGCACGGGATCGCGCTCGTCCCGCTCAAGCCGGAACGGCGCATCCTCGTGGGATACATCCACCAGCGCGGCAGGAAGCTCAAGCCGAGCGCGGCGGCCTTCATCGATTGCGTGCGCCGCGTCGTGGAGCGCTTTCGCGCCGCGAGCCCCGAGAACGCCGAGGCGGTGGTGCCGCTCGGAATCGGGGCGCGGCGAAGTCAGGCGCGATAGGTGATCGCGAGCTCGCCCACGCCGTCGACGTGGCCCTCGAGCTTGTCGCCGGGCTTGACCGGGCCCACGCCCGCGGGCGTGCCGGTGTAGATGAGGTCGCCGGGCTGAAGCGTGACCAGGTTCGACAGGTAGGCGATCTGCTCCTGCACGTTCCAGATCTGCTGGGAGAGGTCTCCCTTCTGCTTCACCTCGCCGTTCACCTTGACCCAGATCGCCCCCTTTGCAGGGTGGCCGACAGCCGACGCGGGCTTCAGGGCCGAGCAGGGCGCGGATTCGTCGAATCCCTTGCCCATCTCCCACGGGCGACCCATCTTCTTCGCCTCGCCCTGGATGTCCCGGCGGGTCATGTCGAGGCCCACGCCGTAGCCCCACACGTGCTCGAGCGCGCCCGCCACGGGAATGTTGCGGCCGCCCTTGCCGATCGCCACCACCATCTCGATCTCGTGATGCACGTCTTTCGTCGCCGCGGGATAGCCGATGGTCGAGCCGTCCTGCACGATGGAGTTGGCCGGCTTCATGAAGAAGAACGGCGGCTCGCGGTCCGGATCGTGTCCCATCTCGCGCGCGTGCTCCGCATAGTTGCGGCCCACGCAATAGATGCGGCCCACGGGGAAGCGCAGCTCGCTGCCTGCCACCGGAAGCGATGGCACCGGGCCGATGTCGATCACGTACTTCGCGTTGCGCAGGTCGTCTTTCATGGATTTTCCCTCGCTGAAATCGCACGAGTATGCCACCGCGCGGCCGAGTGCGGGCATGACGGAAGTAGCGATGCCTTGGACCGGTGCCGCACCCTTTCAGGGCGCAAACGGCTCGCGCGCCCCTTCGCGGAGCACGCACTGCGGCGAAGCGAGGCCCGAGCGCGCGAGGCGATCGCCTCCCGTGGGAGGTGAATGACCCGCGGCGGTCCCCAGGCCCCGGCTTGGCATGGATGTCGCTATGCAACATGCGGACACCGTTTGCACGCGCGATCGTCCGGCGCGACTCATCCACACCAGGGGAAGGATCTCAATGAAACGTCGCTCGTTCTTCAAGGCGCTCGCACTGAGCGCAGCCCTCGTCACCGCAGGCCTCGGCAGCGCCGATGTGCTGGCCCAGCAGAAGGTCGTGAAGGTCGGCATCCTGCATTCCCTTTCCGGCACCATGGCCATCAGCGAAACGGCCCTGAAGGACGTGGCGCTGATGACGATCGACGAGATCAACGCCCACGGCGGGGTCATGGGCTACCAGATCGAGGCGGTGGTGGTCGATCCCGCCTCCAACTGGCCGCTGTTCGCGGAGAAGGCGCGCCAGCTCCTGTCGCAGGACAAGGTCAAGGTGGTGTTCGGCTGCTGGACCTCGGTGTCGCGCAAATCGGTCCTGCCGGTCTTCGAGGAATTGAACGGCCTGCTCTTCTACCCGGTGCAGTACGAGGGCGAGGAGCTGTCGAAGAACGTCTTCTACACGGGGGCCGCGCCGAACCAGCAGGCGATCCCGGCGGTGGAATACCTCATGAGCAAGGATGGCGGCGGCGCCAAGCGCTTCGTGCTGCTGGGCACCGACTACGTCTACCCGCGCACCACCAACAAGATCCTGCGCGCGTTCCTGCACTCGAAGGGCGTCCAGGACAAGGATATCGACGAGAAATACACGCCGTTCGGCCACAGCGACTACCAGACCATCGTGGCCGACATCAAGAAGTTCGCCGCCGGAGGCAAGACCGCCGTGATATCCACCATCAACGGCGACTCCAACGTTCCGTTCTACAAGGAGCTGGGCAACCAGGGCCTGAAGGCGACCGACGTGCCGGTGG
>JAAOZZ010000152.1 GCA_012274175.1 Betaproteobacteria bacterium | reverse complement strand
GACACCCTGGCCGCCAACCGCGACTGGGTGTCGCCGGAGCTGGGCGTCCTGGAGCCGATCATCAAGCCGCGCGGCATCGACGACGTGCCGGTGGTGGCCCTCACGCTCTACAGCGACGATCCCTCGAAGGGTGCCTACGAGCTGGAACGGGTCGCCCACGCGATCGAGTCGGATCTCAAGCGCGTGCCCGGCACGCGGGAAGTGCAGACCCTGGGCGGCCCGGGGCGCGCGGTGCGCGTGCTGCTGGACGCCGATCGCATGAACGCGAGCGGCGTCTCGGCGCTGGACGTGAGGAACGCGCTCGCGCTCTCGAGCGTGGCACTGCCCTCGGGCTCGCTCGTGCGCGACAACCGCGAGATCGTGGTGGAGACCGGCAACTACCTCGAGAGTGCGGCCGACGTGCGCTTGCTCGTGGTGGGCACCGCCGGCCGCCGGCCCGTGTACCTGGGCGACGTGGCCGAGGTGGTGGACGGCCCCGAGCAGCCGGTGAAATACGTGTGGACCGGCACCGGGCCCGCGGCCGGCGACAAGGGCCTCGAACGCGCCGGCGAGCGTCCCGCCGTGACCCTCCAGGTCACGAAGAAGCCCGGCGAGAACGCGGTGGACGTGGCCCGGCGGGTGATCGACCGCGTGGCCGAGCTCCACGGCACGCTCATTCCCGCCGACGTGCACGCGGTGGTCACGCGCAACTACGGCGTCACCGCCAACGACAAGGCGGTGAAGCTGATCGAGAAGCTGATCTTCGCGACCCTCTCGGTCGTGGTGCTGGTGTTCGCGACCCTCGGGCGGCGCGAGGCGGTCATCGTGGGCGCGGCGGTGGTGCTGACACTCGCCGCGACGCTCTTCGCATCCTGGGCGTGGGGCTTCACCCTGAACCGTGTGTCCCTCTTCGCGCTGATATTTTCCATCGGCATCCTCGTGGACGACGCGATCGTGGTGGTGGAGAACATCCACCGGCGCCGCTCGATGGAAGGCGGCCCGCTGCACGGCATCATCCCCGACGCCGTGGACGAGGTGGGCGGCCCCACGATCCTCGCCACCCTCACGGTGATCGCGGCACTGCTGCCCATGGCCTTCGTGACCGGGCTCATGGGTCCGTACATGAGCCCGATCCCCATCAATGCGAGCCTCGGGATGCTGATCTCGCTCGCCATCGCGTTCACCGTGACGCCGTGGCTCGCATTGAAGCTGCTGAAGGATCACGGCGAGTCCCACGCCTCGGCGTTCGACGCGAAGCTCGCGCGCTTTTTCACGCGCATCCTCTCGCCCTTCGTGGCCGCTCCCCGCGCGGCTCGCAACCGCAAGCGCCTGGCGCTCGGCATCGCCGGCCTCATCGTGCTCTCCGTGGGACTCGCGGCGGTGAAGCTCGTGGTGCTCAAGATGCTCCCGTTCGACAACAAGAGCGAATTCCAGGTCGTCGTGGACATGCCCGCCGGCACGCCGGTGGAAGTGACCGCCGCTGCGCTGCACGAGCTGGGGGCCCGTGTCGCGACCGTGCCCGAGGTGACCGATTACCAGGCGTACGCGGGCACCGCCTCGCCGATCAACTTCAACGGCCTCGTGCGCCAGTACGCGCTGCGCACGCTGCCGGAGCAGGGCGACCTGCAGGTGAACCTCGTCGACAAGGCGAAGCGCCACCGCAAGAGCCACGAGATCGCCCAGGCGCTGCGCCCGGCCCTCGAAGCCATCGGCAAGCGCTGGGACGCGAAAGTGAAAGTGGTCGAGGTGCCCCCCGGCCCGCCCGTGCTCTCGCCGATCGTGGCGGAGATCTACGGTCCCGACGAGGCGGGGCGCATCCGCGTGGCCAAGCAGGTGCGCGCGGCACTCGCCGCCACACCCGACGTGGTGGGCATCGACGACACGGTGGAGGATCCCGCGCCCCGCATGCTCCTTCGGGTCGACCAGGCGAAGGCCGCCCTCATGGGCGTCTCCCGGCGCGACGTGGTGGAGACCATGCGCATGGCGTTGACCGGCGACGACGTGACCCCGCTGCACGACGGCAACAGCAAGTACGAGGTGCCGGTGCGCGTGGTGCTGCCGGCCGAGCGCCACGGCGACCTCTCGGAGCTGCTCAAGCTCACGCTGCGCGCCCCCGACGGTTCGCTCGTCCCGCTCTCCGAGCTGGTGCGCGTGGTGACGAACGAGCGCGACCGTCCCGTCTACCACAAGGACCTGCTGCCCGTGGTGTACGTGCTGGCCGACGAGGCCGGGAAGCTCGACAGCCCGCTCTACGGCCTGTTCGCCGCGCGCTCGAAGATCTTCACGCAAAGCTCCCCCTCTGCCTTGGGAGAGGGCCGGGGAGACGGTCCGCTCGCCGAATACTTCGTGAGCCAGCCTTCCGACCCCTATCGCGCCTACGCCGTGAAATGGGACGGCGAGTGGCAGGTGACCTACGAGACGTTCCGCGACATGGGCCTCGCCTACGCCGTGGGCCTGGTGCTGATCTACCTGCTCGTGGTGGCGCAGTTCCGCTCCTACGTGGTGCCGCTGGTGATCATGGCGCCGATCCCGCTCACCGTGATCGGCGTGATGCCCGGGCACGCGCTGATGGGGGCGCAGTTCACCGCGACCTCGATGATCGGCATGATCGCGCTGGCCGGGATCATCGTGCGCAACTCGATCCTGCTCGTGGACTTCGTGAACCTGCGCCTCGAGGAAGGCCTCGCCCTCGAGGAGGCGATCATGCAATCGGCCGCGGCGCGCGCCAAGCCCATCGCCCTCACCGCGCTCGCCGCCATGATCGGCGCGGGTTTCATCCTCGACGACCCGATCTTCAACGGGCTCGCGATCGCGCTCATCTTCGGCATCCTGGTCTCGACGCTGCTCACGCTGCTCGTGATCCCGGTGCTCTACTACCTCGTCCGCCGGCCGCGGGGCGCCCGATAGCGCCGGATCCGGCCGCAGGGAAGTTGACGTGCCGCAAGGTGCGCGGCCCGCTCGCCGCTAGAGTGCAACGAGAACCCATCCATCCGGAGGCGGCCATGAAACGACTCATCCTCGGCGCGGCGATCACCGTCGCATCCCTCGCGGCATTCGCGCAGCCCTACGGCCCCGGTCCGGCCTGCGACGGCCTCAAGGGGAAATGAGCCGCGGCGCCGTGGTCGCGATGACCGTGGGGATGTAGTTGCTGCTCGCCTCCCTCGAGCGCTTGCGCGCCCTGCCGCGGCTGCCGGAGGCGATGGCGCGGCGGCTGGGCGACGAGGGCGTGGCGATCGCGCTCGCCAACAGCATCTGGCTCATCGCCTCCATCCGCCGCTCGCCCCGCCAATCTTCCTACCTCGTCCAGGTTGCCCGGAGGAGGTTCTCGGACTT
>JAAOZZ010000151.1 GCA_012274175.1 Betaproteobacteria bacterium | reverse complement strand
GCAGCGGGCGAGTACGTCATGACGGGGTATCGGCGCGACCCGGAAGCCGTCGAGTTCTTCCGCGAGCAAGGACTGGGAGGGCTCTGCGGGCAACCGCGCCGGCAATATTGAGGCGGCGCCCGCGGGGTACCACCCTTCACTCAGGAAGCCTTGAGATCCTTGACGGCTTCCTTCACGTCGCCGACGCCCTTCTGCACCTTGCCTTCGGCCTGGTGTTGCAGCCCCTTGACCTGCTGCGACTTGCTGCCGACGAGCTTGCCGGCTTCTTCCTGGATTTTTCCGCCGACGTCCTTTGCCTTCCCTTTGACTTGATCCTTGTTCATCGTGAGTTCCTCAATGATCGGTTGATACAGCGGCCATGCCGACCGGGATCGGCACCCGCGCCTCGCCACACGATCCAACGGCAGTGTGGTCGACAAAATGCTAGCGACGGCCGGGCCGCGCGTCCGTTCGTCGGGCCACATAGCGGTCGAATTACCGATCCGCGGGCAGCCGACGCCCGTTCGCGGCGGTTTGAGCGGGAGCGCACATAACGGAGCCCGGCTTGATTCCGGTCAATACCGGCCAACGCGCCGGGCTTCTAATGACCTTCATACCATCGCGGAAGGTTCGATCCGAATCCTTCGCGCCCAACCAGGAGAGATGAAGCACATGGACATGACCCGGTTTTCCAGGAACGTCTTCCGCAGCGCACTGATCGTCATGGCCGCCGGGCTCGGCATCGGCATGGCCATGGCCGCTTCCCCCGATCCGACGCAGCCCAAGGCGCACAGCGACGGCCTGGCCGCGACGATCGACGACACCGCCATCACCGGCAAGGTGAAGTCCAAGATGATGGGCGACAAGCGCCTCGGGAAGTCCGACATCAACGTGACCACCACCAACGGTGTCGTCACGCTCGAAGGCTCGGCCGTCAGCTCCAAGGCCAAGTCCGCGGCCGCGACCCTCGCGAAGTCCGTCGAGGGCGTGAAAAGCGTCGACAACAACCTGAAGATCCCCGCGAAGACCAAGTCATCGGCCAAGGCGCGCGATGCCACCGCCAAGACGGAGCGCGTGGTGTCCGACAGCTGGATCACCACCAAGGTGAAATCCGAGCTCCTCGCCGACAGCGTGAGCAAGGGCTCCAACGTGCACGTGAAGACGACCCACGGCGTGGTGGTGCTGAAGGGGACCCTGGCGAACGAGGACGCCATCGATCACGTGAAGGACATCGCCGCGAAGGTGAACGGCGTGAAGAGCGTCAACACCTCCGGACTCAAGGTCGCGGCGAAGTAACCCGTCACGAAACGACGCCGCCGATCGGCCCCCGCTGCGTCGGGGGATCTCGAATCAGGTGGCGTCGATCTCCTCGTCCTTCTCGCGCCAAAGGCCCTGGAGCCAGTGCTGGAAGGTCTTGCGGAACTTCGGATCCCCGGCGTAATCGCCTGCGCGCAGTTCCCGCGGAATGGGAACCTGACGTGCGCGCACGACCACCTTCGCCACATCGCCGCACAGGAACTGCCAGAAGGTCGGCGCGCCTTGTGGATAGACGATCGTAACGTCGAGCATCGAGTCGAACCTGTCCCCTAGCACGGCAAGTGCCAGCGCCAGCGCGCCGGCCTTCGGCTTGAGCAAGTGGCGGTACGGCGAGTGCTGCGCGTGATGCTTCGCACGCGTGAGGCGCGTGCCCTCGGGGAAGTTCATCACGCTGGTGGGGACGAGCGCGAACTTCCGGCAGGCGCGGCGGGTCGCTTCGAGATCCTCGAACCGCTTTTCCGGGTGGGCCCTGAGGTAGGCGTCGGAGTGGCGCCGCATGAAGGGGAAATCCAGGGCCCACCAGGCCAGCCCGATCACCGGAACGTAGATGAGCTGGCGCTTGAGGAAGAATTTCAGCATCGGGATGCGCCGGTTCAGCAGGTGCTGGAGCACGATGATGTCCACCCAGGACTGGTGGTTGCAGTTGACCATGTACCAGCCGCGATACTCGAGCTTTTCCAGCCCGGTGACGGACCAGCGGGTGCGCTGCGTGAGCCGCATCCAGCCGCTGTTGCCCGCGACCCAGCGGGTGGCGATCCCGTTGAGCGCGCGGTCGATCGTCACGCGGACGGGCTTCACCGGAACGACGAACTTGGCGAGCGCCAGCACGAGGAGCAGGCAGCACCAGAACAGCGTGTTGAACCCGAGCAACGACGCCGCAATGACGCCTCGTGCCGGCGGAGGTAGGAATCTGAGCATATAGCGAGCGATATTGTGCGCTCCGGAGCCGCTTGCTAGAGTGGCGCGCAATGGATACGTCGAGATCCGACGCCGGCGGCGGGCCGGGCCTGCTCGAAATCAACCGCCGGTTCTACGATCCGCTGTGGACGCACGCGCGCCTCGTCGAACCGCAGCGGTTCAACACCTGGCCCCTGGTAAGCGCTCTCGTTTCCCGGGATCGGCCCAGGCTTGAAGTCGCGCCGGGTTTGAGGCCGAGGCTCCCGCTCGAAGGCACGCACTTCCTGGACTTCAGCGTGCCGGCGGTGGAGAAGCTGCGCGCCCGCGGCGCCAACGCGATCGTGGGTGTCGCTTCCGCCCTGCCGTTTCCGGACGGCGCCTTCGAGCTCGTTTGTGCGTTCGACATCGTCGAGCATGTCGACGACGAAGACGGCGTGCTGTCCGAGCTGTCGCGCGTGGCCGCGCCCCATGGGGTCCTGCTGCTCTCGGTGCCGCTGCATCCCGCGCATTGGAGTGCCTTCGACGTCGCTGTCGGGCACCGTCGCCGCTATGAGCCGCGGCGGCTGCTGGCCAAGCTCGCGGAGCACGGGTTCTCGGTGGAGCAAAGCGCTGCGTACGGGATGCGGCCGAGGTCGTCACGGCTGGTCGATATCGGCATGTGGTTCCTCACCCATCGCCGCGAACGGGCGATGTGGTGGTACAACCGCGTGTTCATGCCGCTGGGCGTGCGCTTCCAGAAGCCGCTCGCCCTCGCAGCCGGATTGATCGACGCCGAGAACGTGGACGAAGTACTGCTCGTGTGCCGGAAGGAAGGTGGCGGGGCGGCGATCCGGGGCGCTTGACGCGTGTGTGCCTCACCGTACATACGGCGCGGGGGGAGGAGTGCCAGTATCGGGCGCGCCTTCCCGCGAGGGCGCGAGTCCCCTCTGG
>JAAOZZ010000001.1 GCA_012274175.1 Betaproteobacteria bacterium | reverse complement strand
TCCCGTGACCGCCACGGGCGCCGCGCCGTCGTCTTCCACGACGCAGGCCCCGGCTTCCGTTCCCGCAGATCCCATCGCCGATCGGCTCGCCGCCGGGCGCGCGCTCATCGCCGAGGGGACCGATGCGCGCTACGCGGTACAGCTCATGGTGACCGACGCTCGCGAGCGCGGCTACCTCGAGGGCTACCTCGCCGAGGCCGGCAAGTCCCTGCAGCGGGATCGCCTGTTCCTCGTGCCGGCGGGAGGCTCCGAATCGCCGCGGCTGGGGGTGCTGTTCGGCGCATTCCGCGATCGCGGCGAGGCCGGCGCCGCGCTCGACGCGCTACCGGGCAATCTCCGGCAGTTCCGGCCCTATGTGCGCGCGATCGAAGCGGTCCGGGAGGACGCGCGCCGCGCCGGGCCGCAATGAGGTTTCGCGCGCCACCGGGAGGGGCCGGAAACCACCACCGAAAAGGGGGGAATTTCATTGCGTTTCCCCCCTGAAAACGCTATAAAGAGCGGCAAGGTGGTTCTGTCCATAAAACAAATACTTACGAAATATTCTGCATGCGTTTGACACCTGCTGCGCCGTGGTTCGCGCTCGCCCTGGCGCTCGCCGGCTGCGGCACGCGCCCCCTCGCCCAGTCGGAAGCCCACATCCAGCCGGCGCAGGCGACCCAGGCCGCGATGATTCCCCAGGCCGTCCAGGCGGTCCCGTTGCCCCCCGCGCCCCAGGCGCGCGACAACGAGGTGCGCTATTCGGTGGTGGTCGTGAACCAGCCGGTACGCGACGTGCTCCTCGCCATGGCGCGCGAAACGAAGGTGAACTTCGACATCCAGTCCGGCGTCGAGGGCACCGTCACGCTCAACGCCATCGACCAGACCCTCAAGCAGATCCTCACCCGCATGGCGCGCCAGGTGGACATGCGCTGGGAGCAGGACGGCCAGACCATCACGGTGATGCCCGACACGCCGTACCTGCGCAATTACCGCGTCGACTACGTGAACATGACGCGCGACGTGAGCGAGACGGTGGGCATCGCGACCCAGGTGATCTCGGGCGCCGTGGGCGGAACCACTCCCACCGCCGGAGGCAGCAACAACTCCACGCTCACGATCACCGCGGTGGCCAAGAACCGCTTCTGGGAGACCCTCGAGAAGAACATCAAGGACCTGCTGCGCGAGACCGACAAGCTCCTGCCCGAAGGCAGCAGCGAGACGTTCGTGCAGAACCGCGGTCAGGCGGCATCGTCGTCCAGCCAGACGCGCACGATCCCCACCCCGCGCACCGGCACCGCCGCCTCGCGCTCCGGCGCCGCGGTGTTGAATCCGGGCGAGACCGCGTCCAACCAGGCCGGCGAATTCACCGAGCAGCGGCTCACGTTCCGCGAGGCGGCTTCGGTCATCGTCAATCCCGAGTCGGGGATCATCTCGGTGCGCGCCACGTCGCGCCAGCACGAGAAGGTCCGGGAATTCCTCGACAAGGTCCTCAGTTCCTCCATGCGCCAGGTCCTCATCGAGGCGACGATCGTGGAGGTCACGCTCAACGACAACTACCAGTCGGGGGTGGACTGGTCGGCGCTGGGCCTGAACGGCCTGGGCTACAGCTTCACCCAGGCCTTCAGCGGCCCCGATCTCCCCGGCACGCCGCTCAGGCTCAACACCTCGTCCTTCTCGCTGCGCTACAACAATCCCAACGCGGCAGCCGGGGGCTCGATCTCGAGCACCGTGAGGCTGCTCGACGCATTCGGGAAGACGCGCGTGCTCTCCAGCCCCAAGCTGATGGTGATGAACAACCAGACGGCGGTCCTCAAGGTCGTCGACAACCAGGTGTACTTCACCGTGAAGGCGGACACCGTCACGAACCAGTCCACCTCCACCACGACGTTCACCACGACGCAGAACGTGGTGCCCGTCGGGTTCATCATGAACGTGACCCCGCAGATCAGCGAAAGCGACATGGTGACCCTCGACGTGCGCCCGACGGTCACCCGCATCATCGACACCGTGAAGGACCCGAACCCCTCGCTAGCCGCGGCGAACGTCACCAGCCTCATCCCCATCACCCAGACCCGCGAGATGGAAAGCGTGCTCAAGGTGGGAAGCGGCCAGACCGCGGTCCTCGGCGGGCTCATGCTCGACAGCTTCGAGGGCAAGCGCGAAGGCCTGCCGCTCGCCTCGCGCATCCCGATCTTCGGCGACCTCGTGAGCAACCGCAACGACAACGCAACGAAGTCGGAGCTGGTGATATTCATCCGCCCGGTCGTGATCCGCGAGGCGAGCGTGGACGGCGACCTGGCCGACTACCGGCGCTACCTTCCGGACAACGGGTTCTTCCGCGACACGCGCGCGCCCCTGCCGAAGTTCGAGAAGGAGATGGAGCGGGTCGAGCGCGGCGAGCTGCCCCACGGCGGCACGCCGGTCCCGGTGGTGCCCGACGCGCCCACCCCCGGAGCCGGCCGGTGAGCCTGCTGCTCGACGCGTTGAAGCGGGCCGAGCAGGAAAAGCTCACACGCCAGACCGACCGCAGGCCGGCCTCCGACGTGCCCCCGAGCCCTCCGACAAGCACGGGACACACGACCCTCGAGCTGCAGCCGGTGCAGGTGACGGCGCTGCCGCCGCGCAGCGATGCCGAAACCGCGCAGGCGG
>JAAOZZ010000150.1 GCA_012274175.1 Betaproteobacteria bacterium | reverse complement strand
CTCGAGCTCACCGTGAACCTCAAGGCCGGCGAGCGGATGACCGTTGCACATACCTTCGCCACGACCCGCCGGGAGCCCAAGGGCAGCTTCTGGCGCGAGCTGCGCCGCAAGTTCTGGGGATCGTGATGGCCGAGGCGCACCCCGGGCAGCTCGGGCGTTTCACGGTCCTCGCGGAAGTGGGACGCGGCGCGATGGGCGTGGTCTATCGCGCGGCGGACACCACGCTTGGGCGCATTGTGGCCATCAAGACCATCCCGCTCGCCGGCGCGAAGGAGGATCGCGACGCCAACGAGGCACGCTTCCTCCAGGAGGCCCGCGCGGCGGGGCGCCTGAGCCATCCGGCCATCATCACCATCTACGAGATGGGCCGGGAGGGCGACGTCGCGTTCATGGCGATGGAGCTGCTCGAGGGCATGGACCTGCGCGAGCTGATCCGCGGAGGCGGACTCGCGCCCTCGCAGTCGGTGGCCATCGCCGCGGCGGTGGCCGAAGGGCTCGCGTACGCCCACGAGCACGGCATCGTGCATCGCGACGTGAAGCCCGGCAACATCATGGTGCTGCCCGACGGGCGCGTGAAGATCATGGACTTCGGCATCGCGCGGCTGCACGAGCCGATGGTGAAGACCCAGACCGGCGTGCTCCTCGGCTCGCCGCAGTACATGGCGCCGGAGCAGATCGTGGGGCAGCCCGTCGATTACCGCGCCGACATCTTCTCCCTCGGGCTCGTGCTCTACGAGATGCTCACGGGCGTGAAACCCTTCGCGGGCGAGGACATCCCGGAGCTCACGTTCAAGGTGGCGAACCTTCCCGCCAGGCCGCCCAGCCACGTGGCGCCCGGCCTGCCGCCCGTGATGGACTACATCGTCGCGCGCGCGTTGAAGAAGAAGCCCGGGGAGCGCTACGGGAACGCCTCCGACTTCGCGCGCGACCTGTGGGCGGCCGCGGCGGAGGTCCGGCGCACAGAGGCCGAGCGCCCGGAGCGCGCGTCGGGCGACACGGTTCCCGATGGCGAGCCCGGATCGCGGCCCGGCAGCGCGGGCGGCGACGCGAGGCCTTCGATGGTGCGCGAGGAATCCATCGAGCTGCGAAGCTCCGCGCGCTTCGATTCGGCCGCGGGGCTCGCACGGCTCGCGGTGCTGGCGCCCGAGGCGGAGCACGAGAAATCGCGCGCCGGATGGACCGTGCCCGTGCGCCGTCCCCGGCGGCGCGTGGATCGCGCCCGCTGGCTCATCGCCGCCGCCTATGTCGCCGCGTTCGCGGCCGCCGTGGTCATCGCCCTGGCCTGATGCGCGGCGTTTGACTTCCGCCCGGACGGGGAAGAGGATCGTGCGGATGCCCGTGCCTCGACGGGCACGCCATCTTCCGAGGAGGCCCGCCATGAGAAACCCCTGGATCCCTCGCCTCGCCGCGAGCGCGCTCGTTTTCGCCGCCGCGACGGCGTTCGCCGATGCAAGCTCTCCCACCTGGATCGACGCCGAGCCCTTCGCCACGCTGCCCGACGGCGTGCGCTATCCCGAGGGCATCACCGTCAATCCCGCCACGGGCGACCTCTTCGTGGGCACCTTCGACAGCGATCTCGCCCATGGGAACAAGCTCCTGCGCATCGCGCGCAACGGGCGCGTGGCGGCCCAGAAGGACTTCGGCCACTCGGCGCTGCTGGGGCTCGCGTTCGCCGACGGCAAGGTCTACATCCTCAACTTCGGCGCCTCGAAGCTGCAGCGCATCGCGGCGTCGTTCGGCGCTTCCACCCCGGTGGAGGACGTGGCCGCGATCCCGAGCATCGGCGCGCCGACCGCGCGCAGCGTCGCCAATCCCGACGGCAGCTCCGACACGATCTCCTTCGGATCCAGCGGTTTCGCCGGTCCCAACGGGATGGTGTTCGACCATGAAGGCAACCTCTACATCTCCGATTCGTTCCAGGGCGCGATCTACAAGGTGGCGCACGCGACGACCTGCTCCCCGTGCGCGATCACCGTCACGGCCCACGACCCGATGCTCGCCACCGCGGGCTTTCCGCCCTTCGGCGCCAACGGGCTCGCGCTGAGCGCCGACGAGACGACGCTCTTCGTGGCCAACACGGGCGACAGCCGCGTGCTCAAGATGAACCTCGCGACGAGCGCGATCGAGGTGTTCGCCGAAAGCCTGCACGGCGCCGACGGCCTGCTCTACGACAACGGGCGGCTCTGGGTGGCGACGAACCAGGCCGACGAGGTGGTGGCGCTCAACTCCAACGGGCGCATCGTCGCGCGCGCGGGCGAGTTCGAAGGCATCGCCCGCGACGGCTCGCCGCGCGGCCTGCTCTTTCCGGCGAGCATGGCGATCGCGGGCGGCTGGATGTACGTGACCAACCTCGCGCTGCCGCTCACGCCCGCCCTCGGCGACGAGCCCGAGGAGGACGTGACGCGCTGGAACGTGGCGCGCTTCCATCTTCCACGCTAGCGGTCCGACGCCTCCCACGCACGATGGCGAGAATGTCCTACGAGCGCGTAGGATTTTCTCGCTGGCGGTGCGCCGTTCGCGGGTCTAGATTCGGGGCAGGTACCATCCGCCACCCCAAGAGGGCCTCGCCATGAAGCAGAAGATCGAGCACCGCCGCGCCAAGCTTCCCCCCATCCTCGAGATAGACGAGGACGGCGTGCCGGTGGCCGAAGTGCCATCGTGGAACCAGCCGCGCTGGTCCGCCGACGGGGACACGCCGGGCGTGCAATTGGACGACTGGCCCGCCGAATTCGACGACTG
>JAAOZZ010000149.1 GCA_012274175.1 Betaproteobacteria bacterium | reverse complement strand
GTGAAGGTCTACGT
Organism: Betaproteobacteria bacterium; assembly: GCA_012274175.1. Classification (GTDB taxonomy): domain Bacteria; phylum Pseudomonadota; class Gammaproteobacteria; order Burkholderiales; family Usitatibacteraceae; genus Usitatibacter. The sequence continues at coordinate 4,788 of JAAOZZ010000149.1, read as the reverse complement.
CGCGGTCAAGCGCAGGCTGCAGCCCGGCGACAAGATGGACGGCCGCCACGGCAACAAGGGCGTGATCTCGAAGATCGTGCCGGTGGAGGACATGCCGTTCATGGCCGACGGCACGCCGGTGGACATCGTGCTGAACCCGCTCGGGGTCCCGTCGCGCATGAACGTGGGTCAGATCCTGGAGACCCACCTCGGGTGGGCCGCCAAGGGCCTGGGGCTTCGCATCACCGAGATGCTGCACGCGGGAGAGGCGGCCGCGAAGGTGCGCAAGTTCCTCGAGAAGATCTACAACTCGACGGGCAAGAAGGAGGACCTCTCGTCCTTTTCCGACGACGAGGTGTTCGAGCTCGCCCGCAACCTGCGCAACGGGGTGCCGTTCGCGACCCCGGTGTTCGACGGCGCGACCGAGGTCGAGATCAAGGACATGCTCGAGATCGCGGGCCTGCCCCGCAGCGGCCAGATCGCGCTCTACGACGGTCGCACCGGGGACGCGTTCGACCGTCCCGTCACGGTGGGCTACATGCACATCCTCAAGCTCCACCACCTCGTGGACGACAAGATGCACGCGCGTTCCACCGGGCCGTACTCGCTCGTCACCCAGCAGCCGCTGGGAGGCAAGGCGCAGTTCGGCGGGCAGCGCTTCGGGGAGATGGAGGTCTGGGCGCTGGAAGCGTACGGCGCCGCCTACACGCTGCAGGAGATGCTCACCGTCAAGAGCGACGACACGCAGGGACGCACCAAGGTCTACGAGAACATCGTGAAGGGCGAGCACAAGATCGAGGCGGGCATGCCCGAGTCGTTCAACGTGCTCGTGAAGGAGATCCGTTCCCTCGCGATCGACATCGACCTCGAGCGCTATTGATCTTGGTGACGGACCCCGGTTCACGCGCTTGGGGTCCGTCCCCGGTTCCGGCTGAGTGATGGGCCACTAGGAGATTACGTAATGAAAGCATTGCTCGATCTGTTCAAGCAGGTCACCCAGGAAGAAGAGTTCGACTCCATCCGCATCGGGCTCGCTTCCCCCGAGAAGATCCGTTCCTGGTCGTATGGCGAGGTGAAGAAGCCCGAGACGATCAACTACCGCACCTTCAAGCCGGAGCGCGACGGCCTTTTCTGCGCCAAGATCTTTGGTCCCATCAAGGACTACGAGTGCCTGTGCGGCAAGTACAAGCGCCTGAAGCACCGGGGCGTCATCTGCGAGAAGTGCGGCGTGGAAGTCACCCTCACCAAGGTCCGCCGGGAGCGCATGGGCCACATCGAGCTCGCGAGCCCCGTGGCCCACATCTGGTTCCTGAAGAGCCTGCCCTCGCGCCTGGGCATGGTGCTGGACATGACGCTGAGGGACATCGAGCGGGTCCTCTACTTCGAGGCCTACGTGGTGACCGATCCCGGCATGACGCCGTTGAACCGCTGCCAGCTGCTCTCGGAAGACGACTACCTCGCCAAGGTGGAGGAGTACGGAGACGACTTCTCTGCGGCCATGGGCGCGGAGGGCATCCGCGACCTGCTGAGGAAGCTCGACGTGGGCCGCGACATCGATGAGCTGCGCACCGAGCTCGCCGCCACCGGCTCCGAGACCAAGATCAAGAAGATCGCCAAGCGCCTGAAGGTGCTGGAGGCCTTCAACAAGTCCGGCATCAAGCCCGACTGGATGATCATGGAAGTGCTGCCGGTGCTGCCGCCGGACCTGCGCCCCCTGGTCCCGCTCGACGGCGGGCGCTTCGCGACCTCCGATCTGAACGACCTCTACCGCCGGGTGATCAACCGCAACAACCGCCTGAAGCGCCTGCTGGAGCTGAAGGCCCCGGAGATCATCGTGCGCAACGAGAAGCGCATGCTCCAGGAAGCGGTCGACTCGCTGCTCGACAACGGCCGGCGCGGCAAGGCGATGACGGGAGCCAACAAGCGCGCGCTCAAGTCGCTCGCCGACATGATCAAGGGCAAGAGCGGGCGCTTCCGCCAGAACCTGCTGGGCAAGCGCGTCGACTACTCGGGCCGCTCGGTGATCGTGGTCGGGCCCACGCTGAAGCTCCACCAGTGCGGGCTGCCCAAGCTCATGGCGCTCGAGCTCTTCAAGCCCTTCATCTTCCACAAGCTGGAGGTGATGGGACTCGCCACGACCATCAAGGCCGCCAAGCGCATGGTGGAGAGCCAGGAGCCGGTGGTGTGGGACATCCTCGAGGACGTGATCCGCGAGCACCCGGTCCTGCTCAATCGCGCGCCCACGCTGCATCGCCTCGGCATCCAGGCCTTCGAGCCGGTGCTGATCGAGGGCAAGGCGATCCAGCTGCACCCGCTGGTGTGCGCCGCGTTCAACGCCGACTTCGACGGCGACCAGATGGCGGTGCACGTGCCCATCTCGCTCGAGGCGCAGATGGAAGCGCGCACGCTCATGCTCTCTTCGAACAACGTGCTGCACACCGCCCACGGCGAGCCGGTGATCGTGCCGTCCCAGGACATCGTGCTGGGCCTTTACTACGCCACCCGCCAGCGCGTGAACGCGCGCGGCGAAGGCTCGTTCTTCACCAACATCTCGGAAGTAAGCCGCGCCTACGAGTCCGGCGGCGTCGAGCTGCACGCGGCGATCACGGTGCGCATCAAGGAGTCGCGCAAGAACGACGATGGCACCTTCACCGAGGTCGTGAACCGCTACGAGACCACGGTCGGGCGCTCCCTCATGTCGGAGATCCTGCCGGCGGGACTGTCGTTCGCGCTCATCAACAAGCCGCTCAAGAAGAAGGAGATCTCGAAGCTCATCAACGAGGCGTTCCGCCGCTGCGGCATCCGCGAGACGGTGATCTTCGCCGACAAGCTCATGTACACGGGCTTCGGCTTCGCCACCCGCGCGGGCCTTTCGATCTGCGTGGACGACCTGCTGATCCCGGCGCAGAAGGCCGGCATCATCGACGAGAGCGAGCGCGAGGTGAAGGAGATCGAGCGCCAGTACACCTCGGGCCTCGTGACCCAGGGCGAGCGCTACAACAAGGTCGTGGACATCTGGGGAAGGGCCGGCGACCAGATCGCCAAGGCGATGATGGACCAGCTCGGCAACGAGAAGGTCATCAACGGCAAGGGCAAGGAAGTGTCCCAGGAGTCGTTCAACTCGATCTACATGATGGCCGATTCCGGGGCGCGCGGCTCGGCGGCCCAGATCCGCCAGTTGGCCGGGATGCGCGGCCTCATGGCCAAGCCCGACGGCTCGATCATCGAAACGCCGATCACGGCCAACTTCCGCGAGGGGCTGAACGTGCTGCAGTACTTCATCTCCACCCACGGCGCCCGCAAGGGCCTGGCGGACACGGCGCTGAAGACCGCGAACTCGGGCTACCTCACGCGCCGCCTCGTGGACGTGACCCAGGACCTGGTGGTGATCGAGGACGATTGCGGCACCCAGCAGGGCATGGCGATGAAGGCGCTGGTGGAGGGCGGCGAGGTGGTGGAGGCGCTGCGCGAGCGCATCCTCGGCCGCGTCACCGCGACCGACGTCTACAACACGGAGAACCAGGAGATCCTGGTGGCGGCCGGATCGCTCCTCGACGAGGACGCGGTCGAGCGCATCGAGTCCGCCGGGGTCGACGAGGTGAAGGTGCGCACTCCGCTCACCTGCGACACCCGCTACGGCCTGTGCGCCAAGTGCTACGGGCGCGACCTGGGCCGCGGCATGCTGGTGAACGTGGGAGAGGCGGTGGGCGTCATCGCCGCGCAGTCCATCGGCGAGCCGGGCACGCAGCTCACGATGCGCACCTTCCACATCGGCGGCGCGGCCTCGCGCACGGCCGTGGCGAGCGCGGTGGAGGCCAAGTCCAACGGCCTCGCGCATTTCGCCAATACCATGCGCGTGCTCACCAATGCGCGCAAGGAGATCGTGGCGATCTCGCGCAACGGCGAGATCATCATCTCCGACGACAACGGCCGCGAGCGCGAGCGTCACAAGGTCCCCTACGGCGCAACCCTCACGATCGAGGACGGCGCGAAGGTGAAGGCGGGGCAGGGCCTCGCCAACTGGGACCCGCTCACGCGCCCCATCATCACCGAGTACGCCGGCGAGATCCGCTTCGAGAACGTCGAGGAGGGTGTCACGGTGGCCAAGCAGATCGACGAGACCACGGGCCTTTCGAGCCTGGTCGTGATCGACCCGAAGCGCCGGGGCACCTCGGCCACCAAGGGCTTGCGCCCGGCGGTGAAGCTGATCGGCGACAAGGGCAAGGAAGTGAAGCTCGCCACGGGCGACAGCCCGGTGAACTACACGTTCCAGATCGGCGCCATCATCACGGTGAAGAACGGCCAGCAGGTGAACGTGGGCGACGTGCTCGCGCGCATCCCGCAGGAGTCGTCGAAGACGCGCGACATCACGGGGGGCCTGCCGCGGGTGGCGGAGCTCTTCGAGGCGAGGAGCCCCAAGGATTCGGGACTGCTCGCGGAAGTCACCGGGACGGTGTCGTTCGGCAAGGACACGAAGGGCAAGCAGCGCCTCATCATCACGGACTTCGACGGCGCCGCCCACGAGTACCTGATCCCGAAGGACAAGCACATCACCGTGCACGACGGCCAGGTGGTGAACAAGGGCGAGATGATCGTCGACGGCCCGGCCGATCCGCACGACATCCTGCGCCTGCAGGGAGTGGAGGCGCTCGCGCGCTACATCATCGACGAGGTCCAGGACGTCTACCGGCTGCAGGGGGTGAAGATCAACGACAAGCACATCGAGGTCATCGTCCGGCAGATGCTGCGCCGGGTCTCGATCGTCGATCCGGGCGAGTCGCGCTTCATCACCGGCGAGCAGGTCGAGCG
>JAAOZZ010000148.1 GCA_012274175.1 Betaproteobacteria bacterium | reverse complement strand
GGGCTTGAGGAGCCGGTCGCGCTCGTCGATCTCGGTCAGCTTGTACGCCGAGCGCGAGCGGTAGCCCTCGCGCTTGGAGCGCTGCACGTAGGGGTCGTTCACGTGCCGGCGCAGCCACTGCTTGCTCGAATGGGATTTCTTCATGCTTTGGCTATACTTCGGGCATGCGAAAAGCACTCTCGTCGGGCCGGCGCAGCGAGCTGCGTGCCGAGGCGCACAAGCTCCATCCCATCGTCCTCATCGGCGACAAGGGCCTCACGGATGAGGTGCTGGCGGAGATCGACCGCTCGCTCAAGGCGCACGAGCTGATCAAGGTGCGCGCGGCCGGCGGCGACCGGGCCGCGAGGAGCGCGTGGATGGAGGCGATCTGCACGCGGCTCGAGGCCCACGCAGTGCAGCTGATCGGCAAGGTGCTGGTGGTGTACCGGCAGAATCCCCTGGAGCCGCCTGCGAAAGGGCCGCGCCCGAAGAAACCCGCTCCCGCCGCGCCCGCGCCCGCGCCCGCCGTCAAACGTAGCGCACGTCCACGATCTCGAACTCCTTCACCCCGCCCGGAGTCCGCACCTCGGCGACGTCGCCCGAGTACTTCCCGATGAGGGCCTTGGCGATCGGAGAAGAGTAGGAGATCTTGCCCTGCTTGATGTCGGCCTCGTCCTCGCCGACGATCTGGTAGGTCATCGCCTCCCCGCCCGCCGTGTCCGCGAGCTCCACCGTGGAGCCGAACACGACTCGCCCCTCGTCGTCCAGGAGCAGGGGATCGATGATCTGGGCGTTGGCGAGCTTCGCCTCGAGCTCGATGATGCGCCCCTCGATGAAGCCCTGGCGCTCGCGCGCCGCCTCGTACTCGGCATTCTCGGTTATGTCGCCCTGGGCCCTCGCCTCGGCGATGGCGGTGATCACCGCGGGCCGGTCGACCGTCTTCAGGCGGTGCAGCTCGGAGCGCAGCAACTCGGCGCCGTTGGTCGTGATGGGGATCTTGGTCATGGCAGGGTCGCGTGCAGCGACTGGATGTCGTAGGGACGCAGTTCCTCGAGGTGGCGCATGCCCAGGCAGGCTGCCCGGGCGCCCGCGAGGGTCGTGTAGTACGTGATGCGGTGCTGCAGCGCGGCGTTGCGGATCGACCAGGAATCCTGGATCGAGCGCCGGTCCTCCTCCACGGTGTTCACGATGAGGCTCACCTCGCGGTTCTTCAGCATGTCGACGATGTGGGGCCGGCCCTCCTGCACCTTGTTCACGGGCTGCACCTTGAGGCCGGCCTGGGCGAGCGCGGCGGCGGTGCCCTTGGTGGCCACCAGCGCGAATCCCAGCTCGTCCAGCGCGCGGCCGATCTCGATGGCGCGCGCCTTGTCGGCGTCGCGCACCGACAGGAACGCCTTGCCGCCCTTGGGCAGGCGCACGCCCGCGGCGAGCTGGCTCTTCACGAACGCCTCGGCGAAGCTCTGGCCCACGCCCATCACCTCCCCCGTGGATTTCATTTCCGGCCCCAGGATCGTGTCCACGCCCGGAAACTTGATGAACGGGAACACGGCCTCCTTCACCGCATAGTATGGGGGTATCACCTCCCGGGTGGCACCCTGGCGCTCGAGCCCCGTCCCGACCATGCAGCGCGCGGCTATCTTGGCGAGCGGGACGCCCGTGGCCTTCGATACGAAGGGGACCGTGCGCGAGGCCCTCGGATTCACCTCGAGCACGAACACGCGGCCGTCCTGGATCGCGAACTGCACGTTCATCAGCCCCACCACATTCAGCGCGTGGGCCATCGCGACCGTCTGGCGCCTCAGCTCGTTCTGCAGCTCGGGGCCGAGGCTGAAGGGCGGCAGAGAGCACGCCGAATCACCCGAATGCACGCCGGCCTGCTCGATGTGCTCCATGATCCCGCCGATCAGCACGCGCTCGCCGTCGCACACCGCGTCCACGTCCACCTCGATCGCGTCGTTCAGGAAGCGGTCGATCAGCACCGGGGAGTCGTTGGACACCTTCACCGCCTCGCGCATGTAGCGCACGAGGTCGGTCTCGGCGTGCACGATCTCCATCGCGCGCCCGCCCAGCACGTAGGACGGCCGCACCACCACGGGATATCCGATCTCCTTGGCCGCCGCGAGCGCCTCCTCGGGAGTGCGCGCCGTGCGGTTGGGGGGCTGCAGCAGCTTCAGCTCGTGCAGCATCTGCTGGAAGCGCTCGCGGTCTTCCGCACGGTCGATGGAATCGGGCGAGGTGCCGATGATGGGCACGCCCGCCGCCTCCAGGTCCCGTGCCAGCTTGAGCGGCGTCTGGCCGCCGAACTGGACGATCACGCCCTCGGGCTTCTCGCGCTCGACGATCTCCAGCACGTCCTCGAGGGTGAGAGGCTCGAAATAGAGCCGGTCCGAGGTGTCGTAGTCGGTCGAGACGGTCTCCGGGTTGCAGTTGACCATGATGGTCTCGAATCCATCTTCCCGGAGTGCCAGCGCCGCGTGCACGCAGCAATAATCGAACTCGATGCCCTGGCCGATGCGGTTGGGACCGCCGCCCAGCACCATGATCTTGCGCCGCGCCGTGGGCTCGGCCTCGTCCTCCTCGTCGTAGGAGGAATACATGTACGCGGTGTTGGTGGCGAATTCCGCCGCACAGGTGTCCACGCGCTTGAAGACCGGGCGGATGCCCTCGGCGTGGCGCCGCGCCCTCACCTCGTGCTCCGTCGTCTTCCAGAGGTGCGCGAGGCGGCGGTCGGAGAAGCCCTTGCGCTTGAGGGCGCGCAGCGCCTCGGTGGAGAAGTCGGCGAGGGTCTTCTTCTCGATCTCGAGCTCGGTGTCCACGAGGTCCTTGATCTGCGTGAGGAACCAGCGGTCGATCTTCGTGAACCGGTGGATCTCCTCCAGGGACATGCCGACCCCGAAGGCGTCGGCCACGTACCAGAGGCGCTCGGCGCGCGGATACGCGAGCTCGTCCTCGATCTTGTCGGGATCCACGCTCTTCAGGTTGAAGCCGTCCACGCCCACCTCGAGGCCGCGCAGCGCCTTCTGCAGCGACTCCTGGAAATTGCGCCCGATCGCCATCACCTCGCCCACGCTCTTCATCTGGGTGGTGAGGCGGTCGTCGGCCTGCTTGAACTTCTCGAACGCGAAGCGCGGCACCTTCGTCACCACGTAGTCGATCGTGGGCTCGAAGGACGCGGGCGTGGCCCCGCCCGTGATGTCGTTCTTGAGCTCGTCCAGGGTGTAGCCCACGGCGAGCTTGGCGGCGATCTTGGCGATGGGGAACCCGGTTGCCTTCGACGCGAGCGCGGAGGAGCGCGACACGCGCGGGTTCATCTCGATGATGACCATGCGCCCGTCGTCGGGATTCACCGCGAACTGCACGTTGGAGCCGCCCGTCTCCACCCCGATCTCGCGCAGGCACGCGATCGAGGCGTCGCGCATGATCTGGAATTCCTTGTCGGTGAGCGTCTGCGCCGGTGCCACCGTGATGGAGTCCCCGGTGTGCACGCCCATGGGGTCCAGGTTCTCGATCGAGCAGATGATGATGCAGTTGTCGTTCCGGTCCCGCACCACCTCCATCTCGAATTCCTTCCACCCGATGACCGACTCCTCGATCAGCAGCTCCTGGGTGGGGGAAGCGTCCAGGCCCCGCTCGCAGATGGTGTCGAACTCCTCCATGTTGTACGCGATGCCACCGCCCGTGCCGCCGAGGGTGAACGACGGCCGGATGATGGTGGGGAAGCCCACCATCGCCTGGACCTGGCGCGCTTCCTCGAGGGAATGGGCGAGCGCGGAGCGCGGGCTCGCGAGCCCGATCTTCGCCATGGCGAGCTTGAACTTCTCGCGGTCCTCGGCCTTGTCGATCGCGTCCTTCTTGGCGCCGATCATCTCCACCCCGAACTTCGCGAGCACGCCTTCGCGCGCGAGGTCGAGGGCGCAGTTCAACGCGGTCTGCCCGCCCATGGTGGGCAGCAGCGCGTCGGGGCGCTCCTTCTCGATGATGCGCGCCACCATCGGCCAGGTGATGGGCTCGATGTACGTGACGTCCGCCATCTCCGGGTCGGTCATGATCGTCGCGGGGTTGGAGTTGACGAGGATCACACGGTAGCCCTCGTCCCGGAGCGCCTTGCACGCCTGGGCGCCCGAGTAGTCGAACTCGCACCCCTGGCCGATGACGATCGGGCCGGCGCCGATGATCAGGATGCTCTTGATGTCGGTGCGCTTGGGCATCAGGCCTTCCGCTGCTCCATCATCCTCACGAACTTGTCGAAGAGGTAGGCCATCTCGTGGGGACCGGGGCTCGCCTCGGGGTGGCCCTGGAAGCTGTAGGCGGGGCGGTCGAGGTACTCGATGCCCTGCAGGGAGCCGTCGAAAAGCGAGCGGTGCGTGGGC
>JAAOZZ010000147.1 GCA_012274175.1 Betaproteobacteria bacterium | reverse complement strand
CCGATGAACGGAATCCTCGGCATGGCCTACGTGATGCGGTCGTCCTGCGACGACAAGCAGCGCCCCTCGCTCGACACGATCATCGCATCGGGCGAGGCGCTCCTTCGCATCCTGAACGACATCCTCGACTTCTCGAAGATCGAGGCCGGCCACCTCGAGATCGAACGCAGCGTGTTTCCGCTGCACGACCACATCGAAGACGTCATCCAGGTCTTTGCGGCCGAGGCGCGCGCCAAAGGGCTCGCCCTGCGGCTTTCGTTCGATGCCGGTGTCCCGCCGGCGGCGATGGGAGACTCGCTGCGCGTGCGCCAGGTTCTCTCCAACCTCGTCGGCAACGCGGTCAAGTTCACGCTCCGGGGCGAGGTCGCGGTCCACGTGGCGAGCGAGCCCGTCGCGGCGGGCCGCAACGGCGATTTCGACTTGCGCGTCTCCGTGACGGATACCGGCATCGGGGTCAGCCCCGAGGCGCAGACGCGAATCTTCGAGGCCTTCACCCAGGCCGATTCCACCACGCAACGCGAACACGGCGGAACGGGGCTTGGCTTGTCGATCTCCCGCCAGCTCGTCGCAATCATGGGCGGGGCGCTCGGAATGTCGAGCGACCCCGAGGGCGGAAGCACCTTCTGGTTTACGGTCCCGCTGGGCAACGCGCCGCCGGAGCCGTCCGCACGCGATACGCGGGGGCTCGGCATCCGGGTGCTGCTCGCGGACGGCAATCCGGCGCACCGGCATTTCGAGATGCAGCGCATGGCCGCCTGGGGCGTGACCGTGGACGTGGTCGTGAGCGCCGCCGAGGCGCTCGAGCGGCTGTCGCGCGCGCCGCCGGCTCCGGCATACGATGCCCTCATCGTCGATGACGGGCTGCCCGAATGGCAACGCGTCCTGATTGGCATGGATCGATTGACGAAGGAACCCGCCATCCGGGTTGCGCTGCTCTGTACGGGCGCGGCGCCCACGTCGCGCGCCACGTTCATGCGGCACATTTCGACGGAGATTCCAAAGCCCGTGAAAAGCTCGACCCTCTACAATTTCCTCCTCGCGCGAAGCAGCGTCCCCGCCACGCACGCCGACCGGACAGTCACGGCTCGCTTCGAGGCGAGCATCCTCCTGGTCGAGGACAACCCCGTGAACATCGTGGTCGCAAGTGCCATGCTGAAGCAGGCCGGCTGCGGCGTGACGGTGGCCACGGACGGGCACGAGGCGCTTGCCGCGATGAAAGTCGGTCGCTTCGATCTGGTGCTCATGGACTGCCAGCTTCCGGTGATGGATGGATACGAGTGCACGCGGATCATCCGGGAGGGAGAGGTTGCGTCCGGAAGGCATCAGCGCATTGTCGCCGTGACCGCCCATGCTCTCGCCGGAGACCGCGAGATCTGCCTCGCAGCGGGGATGGACGACTACATGCCGAAGCCGTTCTCGCCGAGCCAGCTGCGCGCGATGCTCACCACCAATCTTCCGAGTGCGGAGGCCTGCGCGAGCGCTGGCGACGGCACCGGCGGGCGCGACGGGAGCCCGGGGGACGCAGTGCTTTGCGCCGTCACGCTCGGCGAGCTGCTTCAAATGGAGCGGGAAGGCAATCCGGGCCTGGTCGAGCGGCTGCGGGACCACCTCGAGGAGCAATCAAGCACGGCGGCGCTGGCGCTCGATGCCGCGACGACGGGCGTGAACCTGGCCGCCGCCGCCATTGCGATGCACAACCTTCGATCGACGGCCGGACATCTCGGCGGGCAGCGCCTCGCGCGCCTATGCCAGGAGATAGAGCGCCTGTGCGTCCGCGGCGACCCATCGCTACTGGGGGATGCGCCCGCGAGATTCGGCGCCGAAGCGGCGGAGCTGCGACGAGCATTGGCGATCTCCACCGCGCTCCCCGACGCAGCCACGCAGGCTCCGGCAGCGGGCCGGGCGCTTAGCGTACTCATTGTCGACGACAGCGCCGACGACCGCATGATCATCGGCCATGTCCTTCGAAGGGAGGGCTTCCTGGTCTCCGAGGCCGAAGGTGGAGCCGAAGGTCTCAGGCTTGCCCGCGAGCAGCAACCCGACGTGATCCTCCTCGACCGCAAGCTCGGGCCGGACGATGGCCTGGAGCTGGCGCCGGCTTTCGTGCGCGCAGGGAAAGTCGCGGCGCTTCCCGTCATCATCGTGTCGGCATCGGTCGATGGGGACGTCAAAGCCCAGGCTGCCGCCGCGGGAGCCCTCGCAGTGCTCGAGAAATCGACCTCGAGGAATTTCCCGGAAGTCATCAGGGCATTGCTTGCGAGTCATTCGCGCGATGCGAAGATCGGCTGAATTCGCGAAGTTGGGCAAGGAATCGGCGGCCTGATGTGACGAGGGCCGCCGCGACCCTGCATCCATCCGCGAGCACCCCCGCTCGACAGGGTTCGCCTCGAACATGCCCCCCCACCAACAATCGCGCCGTGGAACCGCGGAGCGGGTGAGCGCTTTGGTATCCTTGACGTTTTCCCCGCCCGCCAAGAGGCCGTGGAGAGGGCCGCCCAGGCGCATGAAGACCAACGAGATCCGCCGCAAGTTCATCGACTACTTCGTCTCGAAGGGCCACGCGCACGTGCCCTCGAGCCCGCTCGTCCCGGCCAACGACCCGACGCTGCTCTTCACCAACGCGGGGATGGTGCAGTTCAAGGACGTCTTCCTCGGGGTCGAGACGCGGCCCTACCACCGGGCGGTCACGGCGCAGCGCTGCGTGCGCGCGGGCGGCAAGCACAACGACCTGGAGAACGTGGGCTACACCGCGCGCCACCACACGTTCTTCGAGATGCTGGGCAACTTCAGCTTCGGCGACTATTTCAAGCGCGACGCCATCCGCTTCGCCTGGGAGCTCCTCACGGTCGAGTACGGCCTGCCGAAGGACAAGCTCTGGACCACCGTCTACGAGACTGACGACGAGGCCTACGACATCTGGACCCGCGATATCGGCGTGCCCGGGGATCGCTGCATCCGCATCGGCGACAAGCCGGGCGGGCGCAAGTACGAGAGCGACAATTTCTGGCAGATGGCGGACACGGGCCCGTGCGGCCCCTGCTCGGAAGTCTTCTACGACCACGGTCCCGGCATTCCCGGGGGCCCGCCGGGTTCCGCCGATGCCGACGGCGACCGCTACATCGAGATCTGGAACCTCGTCTTCATGCAGTTCAACCGCGACCACGCGGGCACGCTGCATCCGCTGCCCAAGCCTTCCGTGGATACCGGCATGGGACTGGAGCGCCTCACGGCGGTCCTGCAGCACGTCTCGTCCAACTACGAGATCGACCTCTTCCAGGGGCTCGTGCGGGCCGCGGCACGGCAAACCGGAGCGCAGGACCTCGAGTCGCCGTCGCTGCGCGTGATCGCCGACCACATCCGCGCCTGCGCCTTCCTCATCTGCGACGGGATCATTCCCGGCAACGAAGGCCGCGGCTACGTGCTGCGCCGCATCGCGCGCCGGGCGATGCGCCACGGCTACAAGCTCGGGCAGAAGCAGCCCTTCTTCTACAAGCTGGTGCCGGCCCTGGTCGCGGAGATGGGAGACGCATACCCGGAGCTGCGCGAGGCGCAGGAGCGCGTCACCTCGACGCTCAAGCAGGAAGAGGAGCGCTTCGCCGAGACGCTCGAGACCGGCATGGCGATCCTCGAGACGGCCCTCGCGCAGGACGCGAAGCGCCTCGACGGGGACACCGCGTTCAAGCTCTACGACACCTTCGGCTTCCCGGTGGACCTCACCGCGGACATCGGCCGCGAGCGCGGCTTCGAAGTCGACCTGAAGGCGTTCGATGCGGCGATGTCGACGCAGCAGGAGCGCTCGCGGGCGTCGAGCCGCTTCAAGGCCGGGGCGCAGCTGGACTACGAGGGCGTGAAGACCGCGTTCCGGGGCTACGACGTGCTCTCGGAACAGGGCCGCGTGGTGGCGCTTTATCGCGAAGGCTCGCCGGTCGACCGCCTGGGGCAGGCCGAGGAGGGTGTCGTGGTGCTCGACCGCACGCCCTTCTACGCCGAGTCGGGCGGCCAGGTGGGCGACCGCGGGGAGCTCACCAAGGGCGGCGTGTGCCTCACGCTCTTCGAGGTCCAGGACACGCAGAAAGTCCAGCCGGAGGTGTTCGGCCACCACGGCGTGGTGAAGACCGGCGAGCTCGCCGTGGGCGACGTGGTCGCGGCCCAGGTGGACCTCGACAAGAGGGCGCGCACCATGCGCCACCATTCCGCCACGCACCTCATGCACAAGGCGTTGCGCGAGGTGCTGGGCCCCCACGTCCAGCAGAAGGGCTCCCTCGTCGACGAGGACAAGACCCGCTTCGACTTCAGCCACAACGCGCCCCTGAGCGCCGAGCAGGTCCGCCGCGTCGAGGACATCGTTAACTTCGAGGTGCTGCGCAACGAGGCCACCAGCGTGCGCGTCATGCCCATCGCGGACGCCCAGAAGCTGGGCGCGATGATGCTCTTCGGCGAAAAGTACGGCGACGAGGTGCGCGTGCTGGACATCGGGTCGTCCCGGGAGCTTTGCGGCGGCACCCACGTTGCGCGCACCGGCGACATCGGCCTCTTCCGCATCGTCTCCGAAGGCGGCGTGGCCGCCGGCATCCGGCGCATCGAGGCGGTCGCGGGCACCGTGGCGCTCGCCTTCGCGCGCCAGGAGTCGGAACGGCTGGCCCGGGTGGCGGAGACCCTCAAGGCGCAGCCGCAGGAGGTGGAGGCGAAGCTCGCCCAGGCGCTGGAGAGCGTGCGGGCCGCGGAAAAGGAGGTCGCGCGCCTGAAGCAGAAAGCGGCCGCGAGCCAGGGCGACGACCTCGCGCAGTCCGCGGTCGAGGTGAAGGGCGTGAAGGTGCTCGCCGCGCGCCTGGACGGTGCCGACGTGAAGAGCCTGCGCGATACGCTCGACCAGCTGAAGGGCAAGCTCAAATCGAGCGCCATCGTGCTGGCCGCTTCCGAAGGCGGCCGGGTGAGCCTCATCGCGGGCGTGAGCCAGGACCTGGTCGGGAAGGTGAAGGCGGGCGAGCTGGTGAATTTCGTCGCCTCGCAAGTGGGCGGCAAGGGCGGCGGGCGGCCCGACATGGCCCAGGCGGGCGGCACCGATGCGTCGGCGCTGCCCGCGGCGCTCGCATCCGTGCGCGGCTGGGTCGAAGAGCGGCTTTGACCGCCGCTTCGAGAGGGCCCGCGCGCCGCCTTCGATGAGCAAGGAGCCCTACGCGTTCTGCCCGCGCTGCGCGCGAGCGCTCGGCGAGCGCACGCTCGTCGACGTCGACGGCGTGGCCACGGTGCGCCGGGCCTGCACCGAGGAATGCGGCTTCGTGCAGTGGGGCAACCCGACGCCGTGCGTGGGTGCGCTGGTCGAGCACGAAGGCGAGATCATCCTCGCGCGCAACCGCGGCTGGCCGCCGGGTTTCTTCGCGCTCGTGACCGGATACCTCGAGGCGCAGGAGGACCCGCGGGAGGCGGTGGCGCGCGAGGTGCGCGAGGAGCTGGGACTCGAGGTCGCGGCCTCGCACCTCATCGGCAACTACATTTTCGAGGCGAAGAACGAGGTGATGCTCTGCTACCACGCGATCGCGACCGGCACCGTGCGCCTGGGCGCGGAGCTCGCGGAGTACCGGCGCTATCCGCCCGAGCGGCTGCGTCCCTGGAAGCGCGCCACGGGCCTCGCGGTGGCCGACTGGATGCGCTCGCGCGGGCTCCCGTTCGAATGGCTCGATCGTCCCCCCCTCGACACGGCGCCCGAGCGGACGTGAGCAACGCTCCCCTCGAACGCATCTCGGCGTACCTGCGCATGGCGGGCCTCGAGTCCCTCGCCGGCCGCGAAGCGGACGTTGAACGCGCCGTCCTCGATTTCATGGAGGCGATGAGCGAGAAGGTCGCGATCCCGGACCCGGGCTCGCTCTACACCTACCCGGTCCCCATGCTCACCGAGGACGGCACCTGCTCGATCGTCGACGAGATGGCGCCGGTGCCCTACGACCTCGGATCGATCCT
>JAAOZZ010000146.1 GCA_012274175.1 Betaproteobacteria bacterium | reverse complement strand
CGCTCTTCCTGTTCTTCGGGGTGGTGTTCTGCCTCACGCGACGGGACTCGCGGGCGGGACAGCTGGGACGGGTGTCGATCGGGCTGGGCCTCATCCTGCTGGCACTCCAGCTCGTGATGGCGGCCACGCGGCCCATCACCGACGCCCACGGCATGCGCGTGATCTTCGCCACGCTCTCCGGCGACGCCATGCTGGACATGTTGATCGGCGCGGCCTTCGTGGTCGTCTCCTTCTCCAGCCTCGCGGTGGTGCTGCTCGCCGCCACGCTCGCCGCCTCCCACGTGGTCGCGGTGCCGGTGGCAATGTGCCTGGTCCTCGGGGCCAACCTCGGCAGCGGCCTGCTCGCGCTGCTGGTGAACGCGCGCACGCCGGGCGGGGGCCGGCGCGTGGCCATCGGCAACCTGCTCTTCAAGGTGGCCGGCTGCCTCGTGTTCTCGATGGCGCTGCCGTGGGTGCTCGAGATCCTGCCGCGCCTGGAGCCGGATATGCGCCGCCAGGTGGTGCATTTCCACGTGCACTTCAACGTCGCCATCGCCGCGGGCTTCCTCGGTTTCACCGAGACCATCGCCCGCTTCATCGAGCGGTGGCTGCCGGTCGCGAAGGATCCCGTGCCCCGGACCGCGCCGCGCTTCCTCGACGCCGCCGCGATCCCCACGCCGGCCCTGGCACTCGCCAACGCCGCGCGCGAGGCGCTGCGCATCGGCGACACCGTGGAGCGCATGCTCGACGGAATGCTCGAGGTGATCCGCACCGACGACGCCGGAAAGGTGGGCGACATCATCAGGCTCGACGACGACGTCGACCGCCTCTACACCGCGATCAAGCTCTACCTCGCGCAGGTGAGCCGCGAGCAGCTCGACCTGCGCGACAGCCGGCGCTGGGCCGAGATCATCTCGCTCACCATCAACCTCGAGCACGTGGGCGATATCCTCGAGCACATCCTGCTCGACCTGCGGGACAAGAAGATCGCCCACCGCCTGTCCTTCTCCGAGGCCGGGATGAAGGAGATCACGGAGCTGCACGGGCGGCTGGTGGCGAACCTTCGCCTGGGTCTGTCGGTCTTCCTCAATGGCGACGTCGCGAGCGCCCAGCGCCTCATCGCGGAAAAGGAGCGTTTCCGCGACCTCGAGCGCGCGTACCACGACACGCACCTCGACCGGCTCGCCGGCCAGGCCATGCAATCGATCGAGACCAGCTCCCTCCACCTGGACATCATCAGCGACATGCGGCGCATCAACTCGTTCTTCTGCTCCACCGCGTACCCGATCCTCGAGCAGGCCGGCAAGCTGCGCAAGAGCCGGTTGCGCGACGCGGAGACGGGGATCTTCCCGGCGCGGCCGGATCTCGCCCCCGGCCCCGACCGGCCGTCCGGCGAAGGGCTATAGTTGCAGGACCCATCGCGTCCTCGATCCATGGAACCCTTACGCATCGGCGTCTCCGCCCGCCTCCTCTACCCCGACCCGTCCCGCGCCTTCCTGCCCACGCAGTCCGTGCAGTACGTCGAACAGGCCGTCGCGAGCTGGCTGATGTCCGGCGAAGTCCTCGCGTTCATGATCCCGGCGCTGAGCCTCGCCTCACCCCACTTTCCCCGCGCGCTCAAGCTCAAGCACTTCGTGGACGCGCTCGACGGGCTGCTGCTCCAGGGCGGGGCCGACATGTCGCCCAAGAGCTACGGCGAGACGCCCCTCAATCCCCTGTGGGCGGGCGACGAGGTGCGCGACCAGTACGAGATCGAGCTCTTCCACGAATTCGTGACGCAAGGCAAGCCCGTGTTCGGCGTCTGCCGCGGGCACCAGCTGATCAACGTGGCGCTGGGCGGATCCCTCTACCAGGACATCGCGACCCAGTGCCCGGACAAGGCCTCCCACCGCGACGAGGCGCGCTACGAGAACCACTTCCACGACATGCGCATCCTGCCCAACACATGGCTCGCGCGTCTGTATCCGGGCGTGACGTTCAAGCGCATCAACACCATCCATCACCAGGCCGTGAAGCGGCTGGGCGAGGGACTGGTGGTCGAGGCCACGAGCGAGCCCGACAGCATCGTCGAGGCGATCCGCTGGGAAGGCCACAGCTTCGTGGCGGGCGTGCAATGGCATCCGGAGTTCATGAATCCCGACGACCCCGGGCTCATCGACAGCAGGCCGCTGCTGCGCGCGTTCCTCGCCGCGTGCGAGGCGCGCAAGAAGACCGGCAGGGCCTCGCCGGTGATGGCCATCAAGGCGGCGTGAAGCCCCCGGCGGTGCGGCGGGGCGGGCATGATCCGTTAGTATGTCCCCGGACATCGCTACGCGACGGAGCAGACATGCCACGATCCTCGAACAACCCGCGACCCCGGGAGCGCTGAAGCATGCTCGCCGGCAAGACCGCGGTGGTCACCGGAGGGGCCGGAACCCTGGGCCTCGCGGCGGTGCGCGTGCTGCTCGAGGACCGCGCCCAGGTGGCGCTGGTGGACATCGACGCGCTGCGCCTCGACGGCCTCGTGCGCTTCCTGCGCGGAACCACCCTGGCCGTCGCCTGCGACGTAAGCGATCCGTCCGCGGTGCGCGAGGCGCTGCAGAAGGTCGAGGCCGGCCTGGGTCCGGTGGACATCCTGGTGAACGCCGCGGCGGCGGGCTCGGTGGAAAGGGTGGAAGCCACGGCCGATGCGGACTGGCGGCGGGTGCTCGCGGTAAATCTCGACGGGGCGTTCCACTGGTCGCGCGCGGTGGTGCCGGGCATGAAGCAACGGGGCTGGGGGCGCATTGTGAACGTGATCCCGCTCGCCGCGCCCTCGGCCACGGGGGCGGCGAGCGCTGCGGCGAACGGAGCGCTGGCGGCATTCACCGCGGCGCTCGCGAGGGAAGTCGCCGCCCAGGGCGTCACCGTGAACGGCGTGGCGCCGGCGTGCGTGAAGACGCCCGCCGTCACCGAGGGACTGAACGAGGCGCAGCGCCGCCAGCTCCTGGCCCAGGTGCCCGTGGGGCGCTTCTGCGAGCCGGAGGAGTTCGCCCACGCCGTACGATTCCTCGTTTCGCCGCTGGCCGGATTCGTCACCGGCCAGGTCGTGGACGTGGACGGCGGGCTGCACCTGGGCTGAAGCGCCGCTCACCGCGCGCCGAGCGCTCTTCCTACAGGCGAATCGGATCGTTCGCGCTGCCCGAGAAATCCGCCTCTGGGATCATCTGCTCACGGGCAATCCACCGGAACGCGGAGACGCAACCATGAACCTGCCGGATTTCAAGAGCCTGCCGTCGCGCGAGCAAGGTCGCGTCGGTTACATCCTTCTGTGGCTGATCGGGGTGCCGATCCCGATCCTGCTCCTCCTCTACCTGTTGCGCGGTTGCACCTGAGGCACCGCGCGCTGTAGGAGGCTACCGACGCGCGAATCAGCCCGCGCCCGTGCCGCGCCGTGCACGGCCGCTTACAGACCGTCGAGCGGGCGCGCCACGATCATGGCCGCACTGCGATGGCACCGGCCTGGCGTGCCTCGCGAGCGTGGAGGAAGCAATGAATCGAGCGTTCCTGGTCGCATTGGGCATCGGCGCGGTCATCACCAGCGCGGCCGCCATCGGCATCGGCACGGCGGGCGGCGAGGCGAAGCGTGCGCCGTCCCCCGTGCAATACCAGATGGGGCTCGCGCGCATCGAGGCCGCGCGCGCCGCGGGGCTCGGGCGCTGCGCGGCCCGGGACAGCGCCGGTCGCGGCATCTGCGAAGCCGAGGCGGACGGTGAGGCGATGGTGCAGGCCGCGGACCTCGAGCAGGACTACCGCAGCAGCCGCGGCGCGGCCCGCGAGGCGCAGCGCGCGCGCATCGAAGCGCGCTACCAGGTGGCCCGCGCGCGATGCGCGGCCCTGGGCGGCCGCCAGCGGGACGACTGCTTCATCTCCGCCCACGCGGTACGGGGCAGCGCGCTATTGGAGAGCCATGGGCCCTACGAATCCCGCCCGGGCTAGCGTCCCCTCGTGAACGCCCTGCATCGCTACATCCTGCTGCTCTTCGCGGCACTGCTTGCCGCATGGCTGGGCGGCTGCGCCAGCACCCGCATCACCACCGCGTGTCAGGATCCGGACCCGGCGAGCGTCCCGTTCCGCAAGGCGCTCGCGGTCTTCCAGACCGCCGTGGTGGTCCTGCGCGTGGCGGCCGTCGAGCGCGAGCAGACCTACGTCCCCGGGCGCGTCTACGTCGTGCCTGGGCGCTACCATCATTTCTGGGGCTACTGGAACTAAGGCACTGCCCCCGCGCCGCTAGCGGGCCGCCGCCGGCTCCGGTGCGCGCGCGATCGCGGAGCGTGCAGGACGCGCCTGTTCCTCCGCGAGGAAGCGCAGCAGCTCCGACTCCTCGAGGGGAGGGCGGCAGTAGTAGCCCTGGAACTCGTCGCAGCCTTCCTCGCGGAGCAGGTCGAACTGGTTCTGGTGCTCCACGCCTTCGGCCACCACGCTCATGCGCAGGCTGTGGGCCATGGCGATCACCGCACGCGCGATCGCCACGTCGTCGCCGTTATGCGGCAGGTCGCGCACGAAGCTGCGGTCCACCTTCAACCGATCGATGGGGAAGCGCTTGAGGTAGCCCAGGGAGGAGTGGCCCGTGCCGAAGTCGTCGATGGAAAGGCGCACGCCCATGGCCTTCAGCTGCTCCATCACCGCCACCGCGCGCTCCGGATCCTTCATCACCATGCTCTCGGTGATCTCCAGCTCGAGGACATGGGCCGAGGCGCCGGTCTCCCGCAGGATGCCCGCCAGCTCCTTCACCAGCTCGGGCTGGTGGAACTGGCTCGCCGAGAGATTCACCGCGACGGTGAGCGCCATCCCCTGCTCGTTCCAGCGGCGCACCCGGCCGCACACCCGCCGCAGGGTCCAGTATCCGATGGGAATGATGAGGCCGGTCTCCTCGGCGAGCGGCACGAACCGGTCGGGCAGCAGCAGCCCCAGCTGCGGATGGCGCCAGCGGATCAGCGCCTCCACGCCCGTCACCCGGCCGCTGCCGAAATCGATCTTGGGCTGGTAGTAGATCTCGATCTCGTCGCGATCGAGGGCGTGGTGCAGCGCTGCCTCGAGCGACAATCGCTCCTGGGAAAGCTGGTTCAGCTCCGCGGCGTAGAAGCAATGGCGGTTGCGCCCCTGCTCCTTGGCGCGATACATGGCGATGTCGGCGTTGGACAGCAGGGTCGGCGCGTCGGCGCCGTCGGCGGGATAGGTGCAGATGCCGATGCTCACCGAAAGTGCCAGCTCCTGCCCGTCCACGATGAACGTGGGACCGAATCCGTCGAGCACCTTCGCCGCGATGTCGGTGAGGTCCGAGGCGTCGTGGAACTCCTCCACCAGCAGCACGAACTCGTCGCCGCCCAGGCGCGCGACGAGGTCGCTCGAACGCATCGAGGCGGTGAGGCGGCGCGCTGCCTCCTGCAGCACGCGGTCCCCCACGCCGTGGCCCAGGGTGTCGTTGATGTTCTTGAACCGGTCCATGTCGAGGAAGAATATCGCGAGGGAGCGGCCGTGGCGCTCGGCCTGCCCGATGGCGTGCACCAGCGTCTCGTTGAAGAGCGCGCGGTTCGGAAGCGCGGTGAGCGTGTCGTGGGTCGCCATCTTCTGGATCGTGCCCAGGGCGCCCGACAGCTCGTCATTGATGCGGCGCAGGCGCTGGCGCAGCTCGCTGATGCGCCCGCCCACCACCGCGAAGCACGGCAGCACGAAGGCGAGCGTGATCCATTGGAACGCCTCGAAGGGGACGTTGATCACCCCCGGCTTCGTCCACATGAGCAGGTTGATCACGAGCGCGTAGGCCGCGAGCATGAGGCCCGCCGCGGTGAAGTACTCCCGGGTGTTGAAGCGAAACGCGCCGAACGAGAGCACCACCAGGCACATCATCAGCGCGAGCCCGCGCTCCCGGTCGAAATGGTAGACCGCGTACATCAGCACGCAAGTGCCGAGCGCGATCTGCAGCCAGGTGAGGCTCGGGTCGCGGAAACGCTCGTTCCAGCCGAACCGGAACGCGAGGCCGATCGCGATGTTCACGACCACCATCGCGGCGACGATGTTCACCGTGGCCGCGAGGGGCACGAGGCCCAGCCCGTGCGCGATGCCCAGCAGCGGGACACACACGCCATAGGCCGCCGCGGCGAGCAGGAATCGCTGGAACCGCACGGCTTGCTTGGTGCTTCCCCCCTGGGAGCGGATGGCGGTGGTCACGTGCCCTCGTCGTTCTTGTTGTGATCGCGCGGAATTATGGCGACTCGCAACGCGCCGCAGCGTGAACTGCGTCACAAAACGGGGCTGGGATTACGCCTGTAACGGCCTCGCGGGCATGAGCGAGCGCAGCAGCCCGATCGCGCACGTGAACACGATCACGGCGCCCGCCTGGTGCAAGGCGGCGAGCGCGAGCGGCACGCGCAGCAGCAGCGTGGAGATTCCCGCGGCGAGCTGCAGCGCCACGGCGAGGGCGAGCGCGTGCCCCCAGGCTTTCGCGCGAGCGTCCGCCGACGCATCTCGCGACACCCGCCACCATAGCGACCAGGCCACCGCCGCGATCACGATCGCGAGCATGCGATGGTCGAACTGCACCGTGGCCATGTTGTAGACGAAGTTCTTCCACCACGGATCGATCAGCAGGATCTCCGGCGGGACCCAGTGCCCGTCCATGAGGGGCCAGGTGTTGTAGGCGAGTCCGGCGTGGATTCCGGCCACGAGGGCCCCGGTGAGGACCATCGCGTACACGAGCGCGGCGAGCGCGCCGGCATGGCGGCGCAGGCCGGGCGCGGCGCCGGGACCATCGGGAGCGGCGAGTCCGAGCGCGACCCACAGCATGGCCGCGTAGATCGCGAGGGCGAGGCCCAGGTGCATCGCGAGGCGCACGG